>JAAYZJ010000012.1 GCA_012514915.1 Lentisphaerota bacterium
CTGCCGGAGACCGCATCGAACTCCCGGCGCAACCGCTGGTAAATGGGCGAGGCGAGATCCCGCTCCGTGAACGTCAGGGCCTGGGCCTGCTCCGGGATCACCGACTGGGCGATGGCCGCCGTCTGCATCAGCAGGATGTCCTGCGCACGGGAGGTCGCGAGCGCCGCCACCTGCCGCACCTGCCACAGGCCGACGCCCGCCGTGACGGCACACAGGATCAGCAGCGCGGCCGTCGGAATGTGCGCCGGGCGGCGGCCGACGGCCGCAGAGGTCGATGGGTTGGCGTTCACGGTATTGAAGTTGAACTTGGAGCAGCCCCTGTGCCAACCGGCGTCAGTGGTGGGAGGAACGCCGCCAACGGTGGAAAGACCGCGGAAAGGGTTCGTTCAACATGAGAATCCGGCCCCGTGGCGGGGCGATGATCCCCATGCCCGCCGTCTCCTTTTTCATAAACGACAAATCCTCGCAAAATGAAGAACCCGCGTGCCCGCCTGCGTCTCTCGAGCCGGGCCTACTCGAACGGCGCCAGCCCCTGCTGGCGCATGCTGACGTAGCCGCCCTGGCCCCCCCTGGGCTGCCCCAGGACGATGTGGTCGAGGAGGCGGATCCCCATCAGCTTGGCGGCCTCGACGATCTGCCGCGTGACGCGGACATCGGCGCTGGAGGGGGTCGGATCGCCCGAGGGGTGGTTGTGGGCGATGATCATCGAGACGGCGTTGTGCCGGATGGCCGGCATGAGAACCTCGCGCGGATTGGCGGGACTGCTGTCGGCCGTCCCCTTGGAGACGTCGAACGGCTGCTCCATCAGGCGGTTCTTGGCGTTCAGCAGCACGACCCAGAAGACCTCGGTCGGCAGGTGGCGGGTCTTGGGCTCGAGCAGGTTGTAGACCGCCGCGGCGTCGTTGAGCAGCGGCGTCTCGGCGCTCGGAGCCTGGCCGGCGGCGCGCCGTCCCAGCTCGAGCGCGGCGGCCAGCTCCATCGCCTTGACCTTGCCGATCCCCGGGATGCGCAGCGCCAGCAGTTCCGCGTAGGTCAGACGCGAGAGCCCCAGCAGCCCGCCGCCGCGGGCCAGGGTGGTGCGGGCGAGGTCGATCACGTTCTGCCCGCGGCGGCCGGTCCGCAGCAGAATGGCTAGGAGAACCTCGTCGGCGACGTTGCGGACGCCCCGGCGCGCGAGTTCCTCGCGCGGGCGCATCTCGGTGGGTAGTTCACGGATGACCGTCGCCGAATACGGCGTCGGTTCGATGCTGGGCGAACGACGCGGGTCCATGCTGTCTCCAGGTTTCCAGTACCAGGCCGGCGACCTGCGCCACGGGCATGTCGTCGGTGATGTCGATCCAGTGTACGGCAATCTGGTGGCGGAACCAAGTCATTTGACGCTTGGCGAGCTGCCGCGTGCGGGCGGCGATTCGCCCGGCGGCCGCGGCGGCGTCGAGCCGGCCGTCGGCGAGGGCGAGGGCCTCGGCATAGCCGATGGCCTGCGCGGCCGTCGCCGCGAGCGCGCCGGCCGCGCGCAGGGCGAGGGCCTCGGCGACGAGGCCGTCGGCCAGCATCCGCTCCACCCGCCGCTCGATCCGGGCGTGGAGCTGGTCGCGCGGCATCCGCAGGACCGCGACCACCGCCGAGGGGGGCGGGACCCCGGCGTCGCCGGCCGGGGGGCGGGCGGGCGGCGGCGGGAGCTCCGCCAGTTCGAGCGCGCGGATGCAGCGGCGCGGGTTGTGCCGGTCGCCGGGGGCGAGCCGCGCGGCGGCTCCCAGGCGGTCGAGCGCCCGCCAGAGCCCCTCGACCCCCTCGCGCGCGAAGCACGCCTGCCAGAAGCGGCGCCGGGCGGGATCGGAGGGCCCGCGGTCGAGCCCCTCCAGACCGGCGCGGAAGTACAGACCGGTTCCTCCCGCCACGATCACGGGGCGGCCGGGGGCGAGCGCCGCCAGCCCCCGCCGTGCATGGGCGAGCCAGTCGCCCGCGCTGAACGGCTGGCCGGGATCGACGCAGTCGATCCCCAGATAGGGAACCGCTCCCCGCTCCGCCGGGGGCGGCTTGGCCGTTCCGATGTCCATGCCGCGGTAGACGAGCATCGAGTCGGCCGACAGGATGGCGGCGCCGTGGCGCTCGGCGATCCACTGGGCGGCGGCGCTCTTGCCCGTGGCCGTCGCGCCCGCCAGAAGCCAGGCCGTGCCCGGCGGCGCGCTCAGCGGCGGGCGCCGTGCTGTGGAGTCGGCGCCGCGCATCCCGTCACGCCCCGCCGTCGCCCCGCCCCGCACACGGCCCCTGCCTGAACTGGCCGATCAGGTAGAGGCCGATCCCGATGCAGATGGCGCTGTCGGCGACGTTGAAGGCGGGGAAGTGCCAGGCGCCGTGGTGGAAGTCTAGAAAGTCGACGACATACCCGAGGCGCACGCGGTCGATCAGATTGCCGATGATGCCTCCCGCCAGCAGGGGAAGGGCGGCCCGCCCGCAGGACGTGGCCCCGAACAGCTCGCGGCGCCGGTGCAGGATCAGACCCAGCATGGCGAGCGAGAAGAGCACCAACAGCAGACGCCAGCCCGCCAGCAGGCCCCACGCCGCCCCCGTGTTGCGGATGTAGTGCAGGTTGAACAGGCCGGGGACGACGACGAGCTTCTCGGAGTAGAGGAAGCACATCTGGATCCAGAGCTTGGTCAGCTGGTCCAGGAGGACGGTCCCCCCGATCAGGAGCGCGAGTCGCATGGCCGCGTCTGTCCGTCAGGGAACGAAGCGCCGCGGAGCGGGCGCCGGCGCGCCCGGCCGCCGCTCCTGCGCCGACTGGCAGTCGATGCAGTTGCGGGCGAAGGGGAGCGCCAGCAGACGCTGCTTGCGGATCAGCGACTGGCAGCTCTGGCAGATGCCGTAGGTGCCGTCGTCGATCTCGCGCAGGGCCTCGTCGATCGCGTAGATGCGGCGCTGCACGCCGCCGGCCCGTTCGAGCGAGAAGAGACGGTCAAAGGCGTCCGTGCCGTCCTCGGCGTGGTTGGCCTCATCTTCGCGACGTAGCGAGGAGTCGCGCAGATAGGCGACTTTGCCGCTGAGATCGTCGCGCAGCTTCATCAGCAGGTTGCGGAAGTCGTCGAGATCCGCATCGCTGAAGCGGACGGCCGGCGCCTTCGGTGCGGCCTTCGGTGCGGCCTTGGGTGCCGTCTTGCGGGCGGTCCTGGGAAGGGGCTTGGGTGCCGCCTTGGCGGCCGTCTTGGTGGTGGCCTTGGCGGGGGGCTGGGCGGTCTGTTTGGCCGCCACCGGTCTGGCGGGAGCCTTCGTGGGCACGGTCTTGCACACGGGCTTGGATGCCGCCCTGACGGCGGTTTTGGGGGTGGTTTTCGCCCGGGATGCAGCCTTGACGGCGGGTTTGGGAATGGATTTCGCCGGACCCGCCTGCTTGCCGGGAGCCGCGGTCGCCCGCTGACCGGCAACGCGCTTGAGCACGCGGCCGGCGGCGGGGGAGGCTGACTTGCCCGCAGGTTTCGTGACAGGTTTGACGGCATGACCAGCCGTAGTCCTGGTTCGCTTCTGTGACATCCCGACTCCTTCAGTACGACAGCGGGAAGCCGACCCCCGCGGCCGGATCTCCTCGCGCCGAATCTTTGAGCGCGCATCATACCCGAAAGTCAAAACGAATGCAAACGAATACCTCCCGAATGCCCAAGGTTCGTCTTTCCCCAAGCGCCCGATTGCGCTACACTACCGGACATGTCTGCGGACCGGAGGGGTCTGCAGCAAAGGCCCCGCTATGTCCGACGCCCAAGACACGCTTTTGAACATCACGCCGCTGGACGGGCGCTATGCCGCGCGCCTGGCCCCCCTGACAACCATTTTTTCCGAATTCGGCCTGATCCGGCGGCGGTTCGAGGTGGAGGTCGCCTGGCTGATCGCCTTGTGCGACGAACCGGGCATCCCCGAAGCCGTCCCGTTGACCGCCGACGAAACGGCCTGGCTCAATGGCCTGGCGCAGGGCTTCTCGCTCGACGACGCCCGGCGCGTCAAGGCGATCGAGGCGACCACCAACCACGATGTCAAGGCGGTCGAGTACGCGCTGCGCGAGAAACTGGCGGGAACCCCGCTGGCCAACCGCGCCGGGTTCATCCACTTCGCCTGCACCTCCGAGGATATCAACAACCTGGCCCACGCCCTGATGCTCCGCGACGGCCTCGCCGTCCTGCGCGACGCGCGCCGCGACCTGCTTGGCGCGCTCGCCTCCCTGGCGTGGTCGCTGGGCAACCTCCCCATGCTGGCCCGGACGCACGGCCAGGCCGCCACCCCCACCACGCTGGGCAAGGAGTTCGCCGTCTTCGCGCATCGTCTCGGCCGCATCGACCGGCAGATCGACGCCGTCGAGCTGCCGGCCAAGCTTAACGGCGCCGTCGGCAACTACAATGCCCACGTAGTCGCCTACCCCGAGGTTCACTGGGAGGCGCTGGCGCGCCGCGTCATCGAGGAGCGCTTCGGACTGCGCCAGAATCCGCTGACCACCCAGATCGAGTCGCACGACGGCATGGCCGAACTGTTCGATGCCCTCTGCCGCTGGAACACCGTGCTCCTCTCGCTCGACCGCGACGTCTGGAGCTACATCTCGGCCGGCTATCTGGCGCAGCAGGCGGTCGCCGGCGAGGTCGGTTCGTCGACCATGCCCCACAAGATCAACCCGATCGACTTTGAAAACAGCGAGGGCAATCTCGGACTGGCCAACGCCCTGCTCGGGCACCTGGCGCGCAAGCTGCCGGTGTCCCGCCTGCAGCGCGACCTGACCGACTCGACGGTCATCCGCAGCGTGGGAGCGGCCTTCGGCCACACGCTGCTGGCCATGCTCGCGACCCGCAAGGGCCTCGGCAAGCTGCACGCCGACCACGAGCGCCTCGCCGGGGATCTCGACCAGGCGTGGGAGGTGCTCGCCGAGCCGGTGCAGACGGTCATGCGCAAGGCCGGCCTGCCCAACCCCTACGAGCAGCTCAAGGCGATGACCCGCGGCCAGGCGATCACGGCCGACACCCTGCGCGCCTTCATCGCGCAGCTCGACCTGCCCGCCGCCGACAAGCGCCGGCTCCTCGCGCTGACGCCGGCCAGCTACATCGGCCTGGCGCCGCAACTGGCCCGGCGCGTGCGCCGCCCGTCGTGAGCGTCTGCGCGCGTTTGAAGGGATTGACCCATTGACCGAGTTGACCGAAGGGACAGGGTGGCGGCGCGAGGCCTGCGAAGCCAGGCGTGCGATGCGACTGCCGGCCCCCACACAAGAAAGCGACCCCGATGCAAGCACATGAAATCCTGCACGACCTCGAAGCCACCGGCGCGCTGCTCAACGGCCACTTCGA
>JAAYZJ010000182.1 GCA_012514915.1 Lentisphaerota bacterium
AGCACGGCGCGCACCTCGGCCCGTGGCATGCTCTCCAGCAGGCCGGTCGAGACGGCGACCAGCGCCCGGTTGCGGAAGGCCCCCGTGGCGAAGGCGTTGGCGGCGCCGGGATAGACGGCGACCTCCGGCATGCCGATGCCGGCCTGGCCGGCGAGCTGCTCGACGGTTCGCACCAGCCAGCCCTGCGTCTCGCCTTCCGTGCCGTCGATCGTCCGTGCGCCGGTCGTCCATTTGGCCATCTGCTTCGAGAGCAGCAGCGAGATGACGGCGCCGCCCATGCCGAAGATCAGGGCGAACACCAGCAGCCCGGTCCTGGTGGTTGGATCCACGCCCAGCACGGTACAGACCGTCGAGAGCACCAGCATCAAGGCCAGGTTGGTGACGATAAAGAGAAAAATACGTTTCATGGCGGGTTCCTTTCCAACAACAAGCTTGGTGCACATTATGTTTTATTTGCATGCAGGCGACAAGTCTTTAAACTTTGCAGTTTCCGCTTGTTTCCCGGGCCGTGCTTGCGTAAGCTAGCGGCATGTTTCAAGGCCGGGCCTTGAGCGAGGACGATCATGTTTACAGGCACCTACACCGCGTTGGTCACCCCCTTCAACCGCGACGGCAGCGTCGACTACGGAAAACTCCGTGAACTGGTCGACTGGCAGGTCTCCAGTGGCGTGGACGGTGTCGTGCCGGTCGGCACGACAGGCGAATCGCCGACTCTGGAATACGACGAGCACCACCAGGTCGTCGAGGAGGTCGCCAAGACGGCGGCCGGCCGGGTCAAGGTCATCGCCGGAACCGGCGGCAACTCGACGGCCGAGGCGGTCATGTTGACGCGCGAAGCCCTGGCGCAGGGGGTGGACGGGACCCTGCAGGTCTGCCCCTACTACAACAAGCCGAACCAGGAGGGCCTCTACCGCCACTTCAGTGTGGTGGCCGATCTCGGTCTGCCCGTCGTCCTCTACAACATTCCGGGCCGCAGCGGCCGCGAGATCGCCGTCGAGACCGTGGCCCGTCTCTCCCGGCACGGGAAGATCGTCGCTATCAAGGAGGCGGGCGGCAGCGTGGAGCGGGTCAGCGCCATTCTCGACGCCTGCGACCTCACGGTGCTCTCGGGCGACGACATGCTGACGCTCCCCATGATGAGCGTCGGGGCGCAGGGGGTGGTCAGCGTGGCCTCGAACATCGTCCCCGCCATGGTGGTCGAGCTCGTCCGCGCGGCGACGCGCGGCGACCTGGCTGCGGCGGGCTGCCTGCACGCCCGTCTCTACCGCCTCTTCCGCGACCTTTTCATCGATACGAATCCCGTGCCGGTCAAGTGCGCCCTGGCGATGCTCGGCCGCATCGAGGAGGTCTATCGGCTGCCCCTCTGCGAGACGGGCGACAAGGTCCGCGGGCAGGTGCGGCAGACCCTGCGCGAGCTGCAACTCATCGACTGACCGCCTGGAGGGTGACTGCATGATATCCGTCTGTATTCTGGGTGCCGCCGGCCGCATGGGGCACTGCCTCCTGCGCGCCGCGCAGGGTTTCGAGGCTGTCCGCATCGCTTCCGCCATCGAGCGCGAGGATCACCCGTCGCTCGGGCAGGATGCCGGTGCGCTGGCGGGGATCGGCAGCCTGGGGGTGCCCATCGGGACGTTCAAGGACGCCGCCCCCTCCGATGCCATCATCGACTTCACGTTCCACGCGGCGGTCACGGCCAATCTCGCCCGGGCCGTGGCGACCCGCCAGGCGTATGTCCTGGGTACGACGGGGCTGACGCCGGACGAGCGCCAGGCGGTGGCCGAGGCGGCCCGGACGATTCCGATCGTCTGGGCGCCAAACATGAGCCTGGGCGTCAACATCCTGCTCGACCTTGTGCGCCGCGCCGCGGCCGCGCTCGATACCGGCTACGACATCGAGATCGTCGAGATGCACCACCGGCACAAGAAGGACGCCCCGAGCGGCACGGCGCTGGGATTGGCCGAGGCGGCCGCCAGGGGGCGCGGCGTGTCACTCGACCGGGTGGCCGTCTACGGCCGCGAGGGCATGGTCGGCGAGCGCCCGTGCGGCGAGATCGCGGTTCATGCCCTCCGCGGCGGCGATGTGGTCGGCGACCACACCGTCATCTTCGCCGCCGATGGCGAGCGCATCGAGCTTGCGCACAAGGCCTCGAACCGCGAGGCTTTCGCCAAGGGGGCGCTGACGGCGGCCTGCTGGTTGCAGGGACGCGCCCCCGGCCTCTACAACATGCGTGATGTGCTCGGTCTGGAGTAGCGGTCCGTGCGGCTCATCCTCTCGCTCGGCTCGAATCTCGGCGACCGGCGCGCGAACCTGCTGGCCGCGCACGACGCGCTGGCCGCGCACCCCGGCATGCGCCTCGTCGCGCGCGCGCCGATCTACGAGACGGAACCGGTCGGGGTGCCCGACCGCTACCGCGCCATCCGCTACTACAACACGATCGTCGTCATCGAAAGCGTGCTCGACCCCGACGCCTGCTCGGTTGCGGTGCATGCGATCGAGGCGCATCTGGGGCGCCGGCGCGGTGCCCGGCGCAATGTGCCCCGTCTGATCGACATCGATCTGATCGTCTGCGGCGAGGCACGGCGCGACACCGCGGCGCTGCGTTTGCCGCACCCCGAGGCCGTGCACCGGCGCTTTGTCCTCCAGCCGCTCGCCGACGTCTGTCCCGGGCTGGTCCTGCCGGGCCAGTCGCGCGCGGTCCGCGAGCTTCTTGCCGAACTCCCCCCGATCCCCGCCGTGGTCCTGGCGGGGGAGCAGTGGGAGTGAGCATGGATCTGCCTGATCCACGGACGTCCCGCCGCTAACCGACTCCATCAAACCTACGCATCATGGTGCTTCGCACACGACTGGCCGCCGCCCTCGCCCGGGCGCGTGAAACACGCGCCGCCCTGGTGGGCACACGGGTTCTGGGATCGGTTCCGGAGCTGCTCCGGACGGAGTTCCCCGGTGCCCGGGCCATCGTCGTGGCCGATCCGCGGACGTGGCGCGCGGCGGGTGCGACAGTTCGGGAGGCTCTAGTCGCGGCCGGCCTGGAGGGAGAACCGCCCGTGCTGCTGGAGGCGTACCCGCTCCATGACACGTCGCGCGGGGTCGAGCAGGTGACAGCCGCCCTGGCGTCGAACACCTGCACACCGGTCGCCGTCGGTTCCGGTACGATCAACGACCTCGTCAAGCTGGCGGCGGGCCGTTTGGGGCGTCCCTACCTGGTCGTCGGCACCGCGGCCTCGATGGACGGCTACGCGGCCTTCGGGGCGTCGATCACGCACGAAGGCCTCAAGCAGACCTTCGCCTGTCCTGCGCCCCGCGTGATCGTGGCCGATCTTGACGTCATGCGGCGGGCGCCCCCCGAACTGGTGGCCGCCGGTTATGGCGATCTGCTGGCCAAGGTCGTCTGCGGCGCCGACTGGCTGCTGGCCGATGCGGCGGGAATCGAACCGGTCGACGCGACGGCTTGGTCGCTGGTCCAGGAGGGGTTGCCGGAGGCGATCGGCGACCCTGCCGCGCTGGCGCGGGGCGAGCCGGCCGTCTGGTCGGCGTTTGTCGAGGGACTGCTGCTGGGCGGACTGGCCATGCAATGGACCCGCACCAGCCGGCCCGCGTCGGGAGCCGAGCATCAGTTCAGCCATCTCTGGGACATGCAGCATGCGCAGACGGGCGCGGCGACGACCGCGCACGGCTTCCAGGTCGGTGTGGCCAGCCGGTTCGTCGCCGCCCTCTACGAAGAGATGCTCGCCGTGCCGTTCGAGGCGCTTGATGTGGCGGTGGCCTGCGCGGGCTGGCCCGACTGGCCGGCCTGCGAGGCCGAGACCCGCGCGCGGTTCGGCGGCGACGGGGCGCTCGCCGGACTGGCCGTCCGCGAGACCCGTGCCAAGCATGTCACGCGGGAGGCCCTTGCCGCGGAACTCGGCCGGTTGCGTCTGGCCTGGCCGGCGCTGCGGCCGCGCCTGCAGCGCCAGTTGTTGTCGTCGGCGGAGATGGGGCGGCGGCTGCGGGTGATCGGCGCGCCCGATACGCCGGAAACCATCGGGCACTCACGGGGGGATCTCGTCGACAGCGTGTTGCTGGCCCAGCGGATTCGCAGGCGCTATACGGTCCTCGACGCCTGCCTGCGGGTGGGGTGTCTGGAAAGGCTGGCCGAAAGGGCCTGCGGGCGTTTATAGTTTGCGCCGTCGCCGCGTCGGCTGGAAAGTCGCAGCGGGCGGCGCCAGGGAGCACGACATCTATGAAGGTCAACCGCGAACCGTGTTTCGACAATGTGCTGCGCATGCTGCGGCGCGAGCCGACCGAACGGCCCGTGCTGTTCGAGTTCTTTCTGAACCGCCGTCTCTACCAGCGGCTGATCGGTTCCCGCTGGAGCGATGAGGACACGCCGATCGCCAAACTGCGCAATCTGGTCGCCGCCTTCCAGGCGGCGGGCTACGACTACGGGCTGTTCGCCGGCGGCTGGCTCTTCAACTTCGAGGTGAACGCTCGCGCGCACCTGAGCACGGTCTCGCTCAACGAGGGTGTGGTGATCACCGACCGCGCCAGCTTCGATGCCTACCGCTGGCCCGACCCGGCGGCCTGCGACTATTCCGTCCTGAAGGCGATCGAGGCCGATTTGCCGGCCGGCATGAAGCTGATGGTCTACACGCCCAACGGCGTGCTGGAGAACGTGATTGCCCTCGTCGGCTACGACAACCTCTGCCTCCTGCTGGCGGACGACCCCGGTCTGGTCGGCGACATCTTCGCCCGCGTCGGCGAGACCCTGCTGGCGTTCTACCGGCGGGCGTTGGACTACCGCAGCGTTGGGCTGGTGATGGTCAACGACGACTGGGGGTTCAAAACCCAGCCGATGCTGGCGCCCGCACAGATGCGCGAATTCGTCTTTCCGTGGCACCGCCGCATCGTGGAGACGGCGCATGCCGCCGGCCGCCCCGCCGTCCTGCATGCCTGCGGCAACCTCCAGACCCTGATGGAGGACATCATCGGCGATCTGGGGTACGACGGCAAGCACTCGTACGAGGACGCCATCTGCCCGGTGGAGGAGGCCTACCGCCGCTGGGGCTCGCGCCTCGCGATTCTGGGCGGACTGGATCTCGACTTCATGGTTCGCGCCGACCCCGCCGCCATCTACCAGCGGGCGAAGCGGATGCTGGAGCAGGCGCCGACGGGCTACGGGCTCGGCACCGGCAACAGCGTGCCCGAGTACGTCCCCGACGAGAACTACTTCGCCATGACCCGCGCCGCGCTGGAGGTGTAGCCGACCAGTTCGACTTGCGGTTGGTGGCGCGTGGACAGTGCAACGAGAGGCGGGCAACTAGTTTTGACTGCGCGCAGCTCCGCTGGGTATTGCCAAGTGTTCCGCGCTGCGGTATCGTTTGCCCATGTCGTTGCCTCTCCTGTTGGACAGATTGTACGCGCGCCGCCGCTTCGGCATGCGCCCCGGCCTGGACCGCATGCAGGCCCTGCTTGCTCGCCTCGGCCACCCGGAGCGGGAGTGGGTGGCCATCCACGTCGCCGGAACGAATGGCAAGGGTTCGGTCGTGGCGATGGTGGCGTCGATCCTGCAGCAGGCCGGGTTCGGGCGCGTGGGACGCTACACGTCGCCCCATCTCCTGTGCTTCAACGAGCGCATCTGTATCGATGGCGCGCCGATCGCCGACGAAGCGTTGCTGCCGCTGCTCGAGGCGGTCGAGGCCGCCGCCGATGCCGTGGCCGCCGCGGAAGGCGTCGAGCCGACCTTCTTCGAATGTGCGACGGCGGCGGCCTTTGAACACTACCGCCGCGAGGGCGTGCGCATCGCCGTGATCGAGACGGGGCTCGGGGGACGCCTCGACGCCACCAACGTGCTGCTGCCGGTGGTGTCGGTCATCACCCGCATCGGGCTCGAGCACTGCGAGGTTCTGGGACGCACGCTGGACGCCGTCGCCGGTGAGAAGGCGGGGATCATCAAGCCGGGGCGCCCCGTCGTGGCGGCGGCCATGGATTCCCTCGCGCTCGACCGGATCGCCGCCGTGGCGCGGGAGCAAAACGCCCGGCTGATCCGGGCCGATCAGGCCGTCTCCGTGGCGGTGCGGCGCCAGGGCCTTGATGGCCTGCAGGCCGATATCGCGACGGAGCAACGCGGGCTCGGGCTGGTGCACCTCCCGCTGGCCGGCACCTTTCAGGCCGAGAACCTGGCGGTGGCCGTGGCGGCGGTCGAGACTTTTGCCCGGGCCGCCGGGCTCGACATCGCCGATGCGGCCTTCAAGCAGGGATTGGCCGCCGTCTGCTGGCCTGGCCGGTTTCATCTCGTGCGGCGCGCGCCCCGGGTGCTCGTCGATGGCGCCCACAATCCGGATGCGGCGCGGCGACTGCGCGAAGCCCTGCGGCATGCCCGCGTCAAGGGTCCGGTGGCCCTGGTGGCCGGGTTCTGCGACGACAAGGATGTCGACGGCATCTTGAAAATCCTGGCCGGCTGCGCCCGGCGCGGGTGGGCCGTCCTCACGCCGTCGGCCCGCTCGCTGCCGGCGGCGACGACGGCCGCCGCGATGGGGCGGGCGGGATTGTCGGCCGAGGCGTCACCGTCGCTCGAGGCCGCGCTCGCCGCGGCGGAGGCCTGGGCACGCGGGGAGGGCGGTCTCGTGGTCGTATGCGGCTCGCTCTTCCTGGCGGGCGCGGCGCTGCGCCACTACGATGCCTTTCCCTGGCCGGTGCCGCGGACGGGCGACCCCAATGAACAGTTGAAGGCCGGCGTGGAACAGAAGGCGGAACGATGAGTGCCCATCCCCGGCGAAAGATCGAGACGCTGGCGCGCGGCGTCTGCGAGATGGATGGGTGGCTGTTGCTGTGCCGCAACCGCCGGGTCGGCAACGTCTATCTCCCCGGCGGTCATGTCGAGTTCGGCGAGACGGGTGCGGCGGCCCTGGCGCGGGAGATCGAGGAGGAGATGGGCTGCCGCTCGCGCGTCGGTCTCTTTCTCGGCTGTGTCGAGCATGTCTTTGACCAGCAGGGCAAGCCGCATGCCGAGATCAACCTCGTCTACCGCCTGCGGGTGACGGGCCTCTCGCCGCGCCGCACGCCCCCCTGTTGCGAGTCGTGGATCGAGTTCTTCTGGCTGCCGCTCGGCCAACTCGGCCGCGCGGGGCTCGAACCGGCCGTGCTCCGGCGCGTCCTGCCCGCATGGCTGCGCAATCCGCCCCCCGGCAACCTCGCGACCACCCCGCGTAGCATCTAAGCGGTTGATGAGCGAACGTGCGATGAGAGATTTACCTTGAGCGCATCCAGTTCCCTGTTTCAAATCCTGTTCCTCGGCACGGGGACGTCGACCGGCGTGCCGATGATCGGCTGCACCTGTCCCGTCTGCCGGTCGAGCGATCCGCGCAACCGCCGCCTCCGCTCCAGCCTCTACCTGCGGCTGGGCGAGGTCCGCGTGCTGATCGACACCGCCCCCGATCTGCGCGAGCAGGCGATGCGCCACGACATCCGGCGGATCGACGGCGTCCTGTTCACCCATGCGCATGCCGACCACCTGTTTGGATTCGACGATCTGCGCCGCTTCAACACGCTGCAGGAGAACCGCTCGATTCCCGCCTATGGCGTGCCGGAGACTCTCGATGAGGTCCGGCGGATCTACCGCTACCTGTTCGGGCCACGCCAGGCGGGACTCTACCGCGCCAATATCGATCTCCATCCGGTCGAAGGTCTGTTCCGTGTCGGGTCGCTGGGGGGCGCGCCCGACGCCGACTCGCCCGCGATCCTCCCCGTTCACGTCGTGCATGACGACAGCCGCACCGTCGGTTTCCGCATCGATTTCGACGGGCGGGCTATCGGCTACGCCCCCGATTGCGTCACGCTGCCCGAGGCGAGCATCGCGCAGTTCCGCGGGGTCGACGTCATGATCCTCGACGCGCTCCGCTACCGGCCGCACCTCACCCACATGCATCTCGAGGCGAGCTTGGAAGCGGTCGAACGCATCCATCCAGCATCCGCCTATCTGACGCACATCGGCCACGACATCGAGCACGCGACGCTGACGCGGCAACTTCCCCCGCGGGTCCGGCTGGCCTACGACGGCCTGACGGTGGACCTGTAACGCCGGGCGCGGATCTGCCCGAGACCCTCGGCGAGCGCGAGGGGGATCAGGCAGCTCCAGACCAAAAACCCGATGGGATCCTGCAGGGTGCGCAGCCAGGGGCCGATGGGCGCGGCGATCCGCAGGAGTCCGAGCCACCCGATCCAGAAGCGGAGCAGGTCGAAGCGCCGGGATACGCCAGAACCCGTCACCACGGCCGGTTGGCGCTGCCAGGGATGCCAGCGGAGCGTCTCGCCGCCGAGCATTCCTGCCGCCAGCGGGGTCAGCCAGGCCACCGTGGCGACGGCGCTTAGCCGCGTGTCGACCGGGAGCGTGAGCAGCGACAGAAGCAGCCCCGGCAGGAGCGCGTGTGCCGGGCCGTCCACATCGAGCTGGAAGAGGGTCACGGGGACAGGGGCGGGGTGGGGGAGGCGGCGGGCGGCCGGCGGGGACGGACGGGCGGCGGGGGGTATGCCGGGCATTGGCGCCTCTTCGGGAACCAGCAGCAGGGTCACCGGTGCCTGCCGCACCACGACGGGCAGGGGCCCCTTGAAGCGCGGCACCGGATCAAGGCGGTGGATGGTCGGCCGACGCCCTCCGTCCAACTCGTGGATCGCCAGCCGCGGGCGGGCGGGATCGAAGTCGATGGCGTACGGACGGGGAGCGCCGTCCTCCCGGCACAGGGGCGAGAGGCGCAGGCACCGCAGCCGTCCGTCGGCGTCGGCCTGCCGGCAGACATGCCCGATGAGCCGGGCCAGGGTGTCCCAGTCGGGCTCCAGCGGATCTGGCACCCAGTGGAGGGTCTCCCGCCGGGCGCCTGCCTGGAGCACGGCGCCGGCGGCACGCGGCAGAACCACCAGCAGCGGCACCAAAGGCAGCCAGTGGGCGGCGCCGGGAATCGCGGCGGCGCAGGCCAGCGCGAACAGCACATCGGCCCCGTAGGCCAGCAGGGGGGTGGTCCGGTGGCCACCATCGACAACCGGAGCTTTCATCATGCCGCGACTATAGCCGATTTTCCCTGTGCTGGGCTACGACTTTCGCGGATATTCATCGAATATTCATCGAACACAAATTGCGCTTGAGGCCCATGAACCGGGGGGGCTACAATCGATCGCGCATGAACACGTCCTCGCTACCCCGCGTCTGGGTGGATATCGACCTGCAAATCCTGCGGGATAATTATCACCACATGGTTGAAACCGTGGCGCCGGCGCGCGTCATGGCGGTCCTCAAGGCCGAAGCCTACGGCCTGGGCTGTCTGCCGATCGCCCGCGCGCTGGCCTCGGCCGGTGTCGCGCGGTTCGGCGTGGCGGAGCCCAACGAGGCCTGCCGGCTCCTTGAACTCGGGCTCCCCGTGCAGATTCTCGGCGCGGTTCTCCCCGACGAACTGCCCGATCTGATCCGGCAGGGCGTGGTGCTGCCGTTGACCGACGCGACCGTCGCGCAAGCGATCTCGCGCGAGGCGCAGCGGCAGCATACCACCGCGCGTGGACACTTCAAGATCGACACCGGCATGGGCCGGCTGGGCATCCCCCTGGGCGAGGCCCCCGCCCTGATCCGCTCGATCCGTCGGCTGCCCGGACTCGCCTGCGAGGGGATCTACACTCACTTTCCGATGGCCTACCGGGGCGGGGACGACTTCACCCAGCGGCAGCTCGATGGTCTGACGCGCCTGATCCTGGAACTGGAGCAGGACGGCATCGTCTTTGAATACCGGCATGCCGCCAACAGTGATGCGATCAACAATTTCCCGCAGACCGCGCGCCCACCCTTCAACTGGGTGCGGAGCGGCATCAACCTGCATGGCTCGTTCGACACCGAAGGCCGCCGCCGGTTGCAACTGCGTTCGATCCTCACGTTGAAGACACGGCTGGTCGCCCGGCGGACGCTGCCCGAGGGCAGCACGATCGGCTACGGGGCAACCTACCGGCTGCCGCGCGCCATGCCGGTCGGGACGATCTCGGCCGGTTATGCCGATGGGCTGCCGCTCGCGCTTTCCAACCGGGGCTATGTCCTCATCGGCGGGCGAACCTGTCCGGTGATTGGCCGCCTTTCCATGGACTACACGACGGTTTCGCTCGAACAGATCCCCGAAGCCGTCCCCGGCGACGAGGTGGTCTGCCTCGGCGGCGCGGGGCCGCAGGCGATCTCCGTCGAGTCGTGGGCGCAGTTGAAGGGCACGCATCCCTACGAGATCATTTGTTCTTTTGGCAACCGCGTCAAACGGTGCTATACTAACGCCTGACAAGCATTCTTCCCAGGTGACAGGCGAACATGATCAACTACATGGTGACGGGCGGGGCGGGGTTTATCGGCAGCAATCTGGTCGCCGAGCTGAACCGCCGCGGCGAAACGGGGATTCTGGTCGTCGATGACCTCAATCACCCCCTCAAGCGGCAGCATCTCGAGCGATTGCGCTATGCCGAGTACCTGGACAAGCGGGATCTTCGCCAGGCGTTGCGCGATGGCCGCTGCCAATCGGTTCGGACGATTTTCCATCTGGGGGCCTGCAGCTCCACGACCGAACGCGATCTGGCGTATCTCGCGGACAACAATACCGCCTACACCCGCGAACTGTGCGAGTGGGCGCTGGCGGGCAACCGCCGCTTCATTTACGCCTCCAGCGCCGCCACTTACGGCGACGGCAGCCAGGGCTACGTCGACGATCCCGGCCGCCTGCCCCTGCTGCGGCCGCTGAATCCCTATGGCGAGTCCAAGCATGCGTTCGATCTGCTGGCCCGCCGGGAGGGATGGCTGGACCGCATCGCCGGATTGAAATACTTCAATGTCTTCGGGCCGGGCGAGCACCACAAGGGCGAGATGCGTTCCGTGGTCCACAAGGCCTACGGGCAAATCCGTGCGACGGGACGGCTCGATCTGTTCCGCTCGCACCGCCCCGACTACCGTGACGGTGAGCAGACCCGTGACTTTGTCTACGTCCGGGATGCCGTCGCCGTGACGCTCTTCTTCCACGATCATCCCGGGGTCTCGGGCCTGTTCAACTGCGGCACCGGCCAGGCGCGCTCCTGGCTGGATCTGGGACGCGCCGTCTTCGCCGCCATGGGCCGCGAGCCGGCGATCACGTTCATCGACATGCCGCCCGGTCTGCGCGACCACTACCAGTACCACACCGAGGCCGATCTCTCCCGCCTGCGGGCCGCCGGCTGCGCGCATGCCTTCACGCGGCTGGAGGATGCCGTGCGCGACTACGTGCAGACCGACCTCGCCCGCCAGCCGGACTAGACGATCCATGCGTATCCTCTCCCGCTACGTCCTGCGTGAATTCCTCGCCCCGGTCTGCTACTGCCTGGTCGGCTTTGCCTCCATCTACCTGATCATCGAGCTGTTCGGGGAGTTTGAGAAAATCCTCCAGGCTCGGCCGCCGGCGAGCCTCGTGCTCGCCTATCTCGGCGGCTATCTCGCCACGATTCTGCAATGGCTGGTGCCGGCCTCGCTGCTGCTGGGCGGGCTCTACTCGATGTGGCAACTGGCCCGGCACAGCGAGATCACCGCTATGCGCGCCACGGGCATCGGGTTCGCCGCCATCACGGCCCCGATCCTCTGGGCGGCGGCCGGCTTCGCCGTCCTGCTGGCGCTCAACAGCGAGTTCTATGCGCCCGAGGCCAGCCGCCGCGCGCACCAGATCAAGGAAAGCCGCTTCCAGCCGCTCAAACAGACCGCCGTCTACCGCGATGTTCCCTATCACAACGTCGCCGAGCGGCGCGAATGGCGCATCACGAGCCTCGATCTGGCAGGCGGGACGACCGGCCCCCTGCGGATCACCTGGACCGACGAGGATGGCCAGCCCAGCCGCGTGCTGGATGTCTCCCGCGGCTACTACCTGGATGGCGTCTGGTGGTTCGAATCCCCGCGGTTCACCGAACATGAAATCCGCAACGGCATCCGCCAGCCGCTCCCGCCGCGGCAGCCCCTGGGCCTCCTCGCCATGCCGGAGTTGACCGAGCAGCCCCGCGATTTTTTCCTCGAACTCATGCAGACCGACGAGGATCGCGAGAACCTCTCGCTGCGCGACATGATCCGCTACGTGCAGGCCCGCCCCCGGCTGACGCGCGCCGTCAAGGTGGGCTGGCGCTATGACATCTACAGCCGGATCGTCAATCCCTGGGCCTGCCTGGTTATCACCCTGTTCGCGATCCCGGCCGGGGTCGCCACCGGGCGGCAGAGTGTCTTCATCGGTGTCCTGTCGGCCGTGGCGCTCTTTTTCGCCTATTATGCGTTGACCTTGATCTGCGGTGGACTGGCCAAGAAGGATCTCGTGCCGGTCGGAGTCGGCGTATTGCTGCCGAACCTCCTGCTGCTGGTCGCGGGACTGGTTCTCTTCCACCGGCAACGGTGACAGCGAAAGCGAGCGTTTGCGATGTCCTCTCTAGGTGACTTGCTGGCCCGGGCGGTTGAGCTCGGCGCCTCGGATGTGCACCTCACCCCCAAACAACGCCCCGTGCTGCGGATCAACGGCGGCCTTTACGTGGCCGATTTTGAGCCGCTGGCCGACGACGAGATGCGGATCATCGCGCAGGAACTCGTGCCGCCGCATGTCCGGGGACAGTTCGAGGAGTGCCACGAGTGCGACTTCTCGCATGTGGAGGTCGGCGTGGGCCGTTTCCGCTGCAACGTCTTCTACGGCAAAGGGGTGCCGGCGCTGGCGCTGCGCCACGTGAAAGCGGAGATCCCGACCCTCGAATCGCTGAATCTGCCTCCCGGCCTGCGCTCATGCGCGGCGGCGCCCTGCGGCATCGTCATCCTCTCGGGGACGACCAGTTCGGGCAAGTCGTCGACCCTCGCCGAGTTGATCGGGCTGATCAACCGCACCGAGCAGCGCCGCATCATCACGATCGAGGATCCGATCGAATATGAATTCGTCGACGATCGCTCGACGATCACCCAGCGCGAGGTCGGTCTCGACACGCGCTCGTTCGCCACGGGACTGCGCCAGGTGCTGCGGCAGGATCCCGATGTCATCCTGGTGGGCGAGGCGCGCGACGCCGAGACGCTCCGCATCGCCATCATGGCCGCCGAGACGGGGCACCTCGTGCTGACCACGCTGCATGCCGGCACCGCCTCGCTGGCGCTGCCGCGCCTGCTGAACGAATTTCCGGCGGACGAGCGCGACCGGGTGCGGCAGGCCGTGGCCGCCAACCTGCATGCCATCGTCTGCCAGCGCCTGCTCCCCACCGCGCAGGGGGGGCTCGTCCCGGCAGTCGAGTGCTTGTTCAACACCCCGATCGTCCGCAAGCTGATCGCCGGCGATGCGATCGAGAAACTCGATGCAGCCATTGAAACCGGCAACGAGGACGGGCTCCAATCCTTCGACCAGGCCATCTTCCAACTGGTCCGCCAGGGGATCGTCACCGAGCGCGTGGGTTTGGAGCACGCGACCCATCCGGAGAAACTGCGGATGAACCTCGAAGGCATCTTTCTCGACGACTCCCATCACATTCTCACCTGACGTCGTCTCATGAACATCCGCCCCAAGCGCCTGGTGGTGGTGGCCGGCCAGGGGCCGGACCCCGCCGAAACCTTCATCCGGCGCGACCTCGCCGCCTTGCGGGAGCGGGGGTGGGAGACGCAATGCTTCGGGCTCGATCAGCGGTTCGCCACCCCCGTGCCCGCTACCGGCGAGGCGGCGGCGCTCCCGCCGCTGGCGC
>JAAYZJ010000183.1 GCA_012514915.1 Lentisphaerota bacterium
TTCATTTGCCCGGCCAGCCGCCGGCTGCCGTGCAGGCCGTCGCGCGGTCCGTAGCGGTAGCGGCACTCTTCGCCGTCGAGGAAGGCGAAGTGGAGCGTCAACGGGCGCGGCTGCCGCGCCAGCCAGCCGGCCAGCGCGAGCAGCAGCCCCGTGGAGGAGCCGCCATCGTTGGCGCCGATGAAGGCGTCAGCGATCCCCGCCTTCGTATCGAAATGGGAGAGGAGAACGATGCCGTCCGCCGACGCGCCCGGCAGCGTGGCCAGGACGTTGTGGAACGGACGCGGTCCGTCGGGCGTGTCGTCGTCGAACGTGTCGAGCGTCACGGCCAGGCCGAGACCGCGCAGCTCGGCGGCGATCCACTCGGCGGCCCGGCGGCCGCCGGGCGTGCCGGCATCGCGGGGGCCGAGCGCCGCCAGCCGGGTGATGCGCTCCAGCGCCTGCCGCCCCAGATCCGAGGGAACCTCCACCGGGGCATTGGCGGGGGCGGGCTGAATAAGCGGCGGGGAGGCGGGTCGGCAGCCGCCGGCGACCAGTGTCGCGGCCAGCAGGCCGCCCAACAGCATCCCCAGTCCACGGCGCCGCCGCACCGGGAAAGACTGTCGTTCAATCACGGCACCGGCCTTGATGAATCCGGAAAGGAGGAAAGCAGGCAACAATGAAGCCAAACGACCCCTTTCCTGCCTTCCTGAGTTCCCCATTGGCTGACGGGGGGAAGCCAACAACCCCGGCAAGGCGGCGGCGCCCGATGCCCGTCCGGCCGTCATCCGTGCTACTCCACCTCGACGCCCAGCAGGCCGAGCAGGCGGTCGAGGTCGGCATTGTCGTAGAAATCGACTTCGAGGCAGCCTTTGCTCCGCTTGCCGTTGGCGTGGGTGACGGTCGGCACCAGGCGGATCTGCGTCTGGAAGCGGGCATGGAGGCGTTCGAGGAGATAGCGCAGGTGGCTTTCGGGAATGTCGCTCCGCTTCTCGACCGGATCGGCCTTCTCGGCCTGTCTCCGCTGGATCATCCGTTCGAGGGCGCGCACCGTCTGCCCCTCGGTCACGCAGCGCCGCGCCAGCAGGATCTGCTCCTTCTCGTCGGGCAGGGAGAGCAGCACCTTGGCGTGGCCGGCCGACAGCATGCCCGACGAGACCAGTTGCTTGACCTCGTCGGGCAGGTCGAGCAGCCGCATGGCATTGGCGACGCTGGCACGCCCCTTGCCCACGCGGTCGGCAACTTCCTGCTGGGTCAGGCCGAAGTTCTCGGCTAGGGTGCGGTACCCCTCGGCCTCCTCGATGACGTTGAGATCCTCGCGCTGGATGTTCTCGATGATCGCGAGCTCGGCCGCGTCGCGGTCGGCGGCGTCCATGAGAATGACGGGGACGGTCTTCAGCCCCGCGTCGATGGCGGCCCGCAGCCGCCGCTCGCCGGCGATCAGTTCGTAGCCCCCGTCCCGGCGCCGGCCGATCAGGGGCTGGATGACACCGTGCGCCTTGATCGAGTCGGTGAGTTCCTGCAGGGCGGTGGCCTCGAAGGACTGCCGCGGCTGCCAGGGCGAACGGGCGATGTGCTCGACGGAGACCTGCAGCACGCTGTCTAGCGGGGCGGCCGGCGCCGGCCCGGCGGCCGCCGCCGCGGTGGCGGCGGGAGTCTCGGCGGGGACGGCGGCCGGGGTGCCCTCGGCGGCGGCGCCGATCAGCGCCCCCAGGCCACGCCCGAGGCCGGGGCGCGGACGCGCCGCCGGCTTGTGGCTCTTGCCCGGCTTGAGATGCTTCCTGCTTGGATTAGCCATAGGTCACGGGTAGCTTGAGGGACGCGACAGTCCCGTTGTTTCCGGAA
>JAAYZJ010000184.1 GCA_012514915.1 Lentisphaerota bacterium
GCGCCATACTGAACAAGCCGGTGGCGTTCTTCCGCGAGGAGATCGCCTGGATCAAGGGACGAGGCCTCGCCAACCTCGACGCGTATCTCGCCACGGCGCGCGCCGGTCGCGGTACCGCCGACCGTGTCACCACGCAGGACAAGCCGCTCATCTGGTCCGTGCTCGATGGCTACAACCGTCGCTTGCAGTCCGCCGATCACGTCGACTGGGAGGATCTGATCCTGCGCGCGCTGGCCCTGAGCGAACGCCCGGGGTTCAAGCCGCCCTTTTCACACCTGGTAATCGACGAGGCCCAGGACCTGACCTTCGCCCAGCGCGCCCTGGTCGCGCGGCTGGTCGAGCCCGAGACCGACAGCATCACACTGGTGGCCGATGCGGCTCAATGCATCTACCAGAGCGGCTTCTCGTGGGCCGACACCGGCCTGAACGTGCGCGGCCGCGCCGTCGAGTTCCGCCGCAACTACCGCAACACGCGCCAGATCGCCGCGGCCGCCTGCTCGCTGCTGAGTCACGAGCCCGACCGCCGTGATTTCACCGAGACCGTTCTGCCGGAACGCGAAGGCCCCCGGCCGCGCCTTGTGCCCGCCAACTCGCCCGGCGGGCAGTTCGCCTGGCTGGGCGACACCCTCGCCGCGCTCGATCGAGAGGGTGCCACGGTGGCCATCGCCTCGCCGAATCGCGCGACCGCACGCGGCATCGCCGGGGCCCTGGCCGGCCGCGGCTTCCCCGTCCGCGACCTGAAGAGCCGCGAGCCTGCGCCCGCCGACGCCATCGTGGTCGATACCCTGCATGCGATCAAGGGCATCGAGTTCGACCACGTCTTCCTCTGCGACCTGAACGAGGACACGCTCCCCATGGATGACGCCGATCCCGAGAGCGGCTCCCGCCTGCGGAAGCTGCTCTACGTCGGCATGACGCGCGCGCGCCAGTCGCTGACGCTTGTCGCTTCGGGCTCGCCTTCACGGCTGCTCGCCGAAATCGACGCCTCCAAACTTGAAATGACGGAGATCCGGCATGCCTGAAGCCGCCACCACGCTCGCATCGAGCCCCGCGGAGGCCGCCCGGCGGCGCGGCGTCACGCGGCTGGTACACTTCACTCCGCTCAACAACTTGCTGGGAATCGTCGAGCTGGGTGCCATCGTGGCCCGCGACCGGCTGCAGACGCTGGCGCGCGAGCGAAACGACACGTTCCTGCTCGACTATATTGCCTTCAACGATCGGCTGCGCCTCGACCGCTGTACGAACCATGTGAACCTCTCGGTTCAGCATCCGAATGCCCGGCTGCTGAGCCGCTTCCGCGCCCTCTGCTCCTGCGATGTCTGGTGCGTGCTGCTCGTCTCGCCGGCCTGCCTGGAGACTCCGGGCATCCTCTTCGCCGTCGGCAACGCCGCCGCCAGGCGGGTCCGCCAGGGCGGCATCCTGGGCGGGGTCGCCGGCTTCGAGGCGCTGTTCCGGGACAGCCAGCTCTCGGCCAACCAGTTTCAGGCACGCCGCCTGACGCGCGGCGGCCTCGACGCGAACCTGCCGACCGATCCGCAGGCCGAGGTCCTCTTTCCGGGCGAAATTCCCCTGCGACTGGTCGACGGCATCGCCTTCGAGGATACCTTAAGCCTGGCGCGCGCGCAGGCGGCGATCAGACTTGCCGGTGCCGTCGGGTCCCCTGTGCCTCCTTTGATCGAAGAGCCCGATCTGTTTCATGAACGC
>JAAYZJ010000185.1 GCA_012514915.1 Lentisphaerota bacterium
ATGCGGGCGCGACGGCCAATATCGGCGGCGGCCTGCTGATCCACGGCGATTCATGGATCATGCCCTATGCCGAGCCCACCAACGGGGCGACGGTGAAGATCAACGTGGGCGGCGATCTTCTCGTGGCGGTGGGCGGCGGGATCGATGCCGACCGGCGCGGGTATACGCGCGGCTACGGGCCCGGGTGCGCCCGTACGGGACGCTCGGATGGCGGCAACGGCGCGGGCTACGGCGGACATGGCGGCATGGGCTTCGGCGGGAAATTGTGGGGGCCATCCTACGGCAGCGCCGAATGGCCGGTCGAGGCCGGCTCGGGCGCCTGGCTCTACGCCGGTGGCGGCTCCTACGCGGGACGTGGAGGCGGCTCGATCCGCCTGCATGTCGCGGGCGGGGCGGCGATCCACGGGACGCTGACGGCGAAGGGGAGCCCGGGACTGAGCACCCACGGCGGCGGTGGATCGGGCGGTGGCATCCTGCTGGAATGCGGGACGCTTCAGGGAAGCAACAGCGGCTTGCTGACGGTCGAGGGGGGCAAGGGCAACTACGGCGGCTCGTGCGGCGGGGGCGGACGCATCGCCATCCATTACAACCCGGCGGCGCAGGCCGCGCTGGCCATACCCGTGCCGCCAATCCGCTTCTCGGCCTACGCCTACCCGTGGACCACCACGGGTTACTACGCGACGATCAACGCCCGGGAGGGGACGCTCTGGCTGCCGGACTCGCTGTTTCTGACGGAGATCATGGACCAGCAGCGCTTCTGGCACGTGCAACTCGCGATCCCGGGGCTGAGCGTCTGGTCGACGCCATCCCTGAAACTCGACAACTGCGTCCTGACCTGGCCGGAAGGGCTGACGCTGACGGTCGCGAACGATGTGGTGATGACGAACGATGCCGCGTTCACACTGGCGGCGGCGGCGACCAACGATTTGTCGCCACGCTACGGCGCGCAGTTGAATGTCGGGCGCGATCTTCGGATCCTGACAAACTGCTGGATCTTTCCGCAGGCGCATCCGACCAACGCCTCCATTGTCGGCATCCGCGTGGGGCGCGACGCGACGCTGGCGGCGGGCGGCGGGATCGACGCCAACGGTCGCGGCTACCATGCCGCCCCGGACAACAAACTCGGTCCCGGCGCCGGCAAGTCCACCTACTACAGCGGCGGCGGCTACGGTGGCAAGGGCGGCGGAACGAGCCCGGGCGGAACCTACGGCCGGCCCGAACTGCCGCTCGAACCGGGAAGCCCCGCCGGCTGGAACGGATATGGGGGCGGCATCTACCATTATTCGGTCGGCGGCCTCGGCGGCGGCGCGGTTCATCTGCGGGCCGGGGGCCAGTTGCGCGTGGACGGCCTGGTGACGGCGGACGGCTGGTTCGGCTCCTACTACCGCGGCAGCGCCGGCAGCGGCGGTTCGATCTTCCTCGCGGCGCCGCGCGTGACCGGCGGCGGACGCCTGAGCGCCCGCGGTGGCCGGGGATCCGGTGAAGGCACTGCGACAACCATTATCTCGTCGGGCGGTGGCGGGCGTATTGCCGTCTGGCACCACTTGGCTCTTGGTGAAATCGAAACGCGGCTGGCGACGAGTTCGGTGGCCGGCTTGAATGACAGCCCGACTTATCCCTCCTTTACGGGCGAGGTCGATGTCGGCTGGATTCCGAGCACGGGGGTCAACGACACGCTGAATCCGCCGGAAAACGGATCCAAGGGTTTCTACACGAAAGCATCCACGCTCGTGATTCTCCGGTAGTGATGGTCAGCTAGGGCGGGCCCCTCGCGCACCCCATTAAAAACGTCGGATTGACGAATGCTCAAAGGCAGAATGGCGGGCCACGCGTTTTGATCGCATCGCGCACAGGATCGGTCAGTTGGTCGGTCATTCCGTGATCCTCTGGCCCGATGTCGGACGCCGTTCGTTCAACAGTGAACTGGGAACCGTCATACTCCAGAAACCCGGGGCACTCAATCACATTCAGGCGTCATTGAGGCGCGGCCCTTTTTTTGCACCCCTTGACTCCTGGCCGCGCGGCTGGTATGTTGCTTCTGTGAACAAACCGGGGGCATCAGTTCTTTTTCCGCGGAATGGAACGGCCTTGCGCTTGATCAAGCGCATCGAGGTTCTGCGTTTGATTTTGCGGGAAGAGCCGATTTCGCAGGCGCAGATTGCGCGGCGCCTGCAACTGGGGCGGCCGACCGTTTCAGCCGTGATTGCCGAGCTCAAGTTGCGTGACCTTGTGGTTGAAAAGACGGTCGGGCGTTCCTCCATGCGGGGCGGCAAGCCTCCGTCTCTACTAGGGGTCGATGAAGCGCGGCCGCATGTTCTTGCCCTGTGGCTGGAGGGCATCCGCCTCACCTGCACGATGCTTACACTCAGGGGCACGGTAGTAGCGGAGGCGCAGCGGCGTCTGCCAAGCGATGTTTCGCCGGATCAGATTGCGGAGGCACTCGGACAGGCCGTCGTTGACATGCGGACGCGGCTG
>JAAYZJ010000186.1 GCA_012514915.1 Lentisphaerota bacterium
GCGCACGGCCCTCCTCGTCGATACGCAGGGGCGGACGCATCGCACCTGGCGCCGTCTGACGCGGCACCGCGACCCGCTGGAAGCGGCCCTGTCGCTGGCGACGGCCATCGTCGAGGCGTTGTCGACACGCGACCGCATTCTCGAGTTGCTTGTCGCCGGCCCCGAAATCCACCGTTTCGTCAGCGCCGGCCGCATCGGGTACTTCGAAGAGGTGCTCGACATTCTGGCGGGCATCGAGCCTTGCCGCGAGGATCCGCTCGCGGACCTGGAGCCCATGCTCTTCGCGGAGCTTCCCCGGCTGCAGAGCATCTGCCTCGTGCTGACGCGCTGGGATGCCCGCCGCCGCCGGCTGGCGCAAACCCTCGCCAACCACGAGATCGGCCTCCTCATCCTGCTGATCACCCCCGATGGAACGCCGCCCGGGGCGCTGCCCGCCGACGTGCGCTGCCTGAGCGCGCGCGGCATCCTGCGCGGCGAGGTGACGCAGCTCTAGCCCCCCGAGAATCCCATGCCCACCCGCCGACAGCACCCGCCGCGCCACCGCGGCACCCTGGCCTGCGCCCTTCTGGCCTTGCTCTGGTGCGCGTGGAACTATTGCGCCGACGGGGACGGACACGCCCTGTTCTGGACCACGGCGTTCCTGGGCCTCGCCGCGCTCGCCTGGCCGCGCCCCCTCCCGGGCACCGCGCGCAGCGTCGTCTGGTTCTCGCTGATCCTGATCGTGATCGCCCTGGCCGCCAATGTCGAGCGGCTGGTGCCGGAGCGCACCGACATGTTCCGGCTCTATGTGATCGACCGTGTCGTGACGGTGGCCTTTGCGGGCATCGGCGTGAGCGCGCTCTTCTTCCGCATGCATGCCGTGGCCGTCACCAAGATTCTACTCGGCACCCTGCCCATGACGATGCTGGCCATCTCCCGGGCGCCGCAGGCGGAGGCCGCCCATGTTGTCCCGCCGCCGCTGCAGCTCTGGGTGCAACTCGGCCTGGTGATGCTGCTGGAACTGGCCCGCCAGGGCGCGGCGCCGCGCGACGGAGTCACCCCGCGGTTCGGCCTGCGCGAATGGGTTTGGCGCGGCGGCGCGATGGCCGGTGTGCTCCTCGCGGCGATGCTGCTTCACACACCGGTCGAACGAGCCGTGCTCGACATCCAGCGCCGCGTGCTGGGCCTGTCGCTGCACACGCGCCGCTCCTGGTCTCCGCGGCGGGAAACCGATCTGGTCTTGTCCCGCCCGCTGCCCCGCGGCTTCGGCGGACGCACGCGCATCCTACTGCTCGCCGACGCCCGCACCGCGCCCGGTTACCTGCGGGAGAGCGTCTTCACCGCCTACGTCCGGGGACGCTGGCAGACGCCCGACGCCGGCGTGCCGCTCGAACCCGCCGCGGGCAGCGTGCCGGGAGAAGTGACGACCCGCTACATGCTCACGTCGATCCCCGACGCGGCGCCGCTCGAGCGGATCCGCTTCACGGTTTTCGCGCCGCGCCTGCTGACCGGCATCTGCCTCCCCGGCGCCTCTGTCGTCCTGTATTGCCCCGCCGAGGACGATCCGTTCGCCACCACCAACGGCAGCGTGCATATCGATGGCGGCTCGTCGCTCCGCTACGCGGCCGACATCAGCCCCTCCGCGACCCGTGGCCCGGCCTTCCCGCTGCCCGACGGCGGCGGGGATGCCGCCTACCTCGCCGTCCCCGCCACGCTGGCCCCGGCGGTGTCGAACTGGGTCGCCGCCTGTCCGGGACTGTCGGCGGCCGTTCCGCCCCGCGAGGCCGCCGCGCGCATCGTGGACGATTTCGCCGCCCGTTTTCACTACCGCGAGGATGCCCGCCTGCACCCGCAGCCCGATCCGCTGATCCATTTCATGGAGCGGCGCGAGGGATACTGCATCCACTTCGCCAGTGCCGCCGTGCTCATGCTGAGGCTTTGCGGCATTCCGGCGCGGTTGGTGGGGGGATTTGTTTGCAACGAATGGGCTCCCTGGCTGAAACGCTGGGTCGTGCGCGAACGACAGGGTCACGCCTGGGTCGAGGCCTGGGATGCCGGACAGCGGCGCTGGTTTCTGGTCGAGGCCACGCCGCCCGTTGGACTCCCCGGCCGCCATCCGTCGCTCAGCCTGTTCCGCCGCATGCAGGACGTGACGATCGCCTCCTGGAAATGGCTGCTTGCCGCCGTCGAATCGGCCAACATCCTGCAACGGCTGGCCGATGCCGGCGCCGCCGTCATTCGGTGGATCTGGCAATGGGCATCGACGGCCTGGGGCGCGGCAGGGCTGCTCGCCGTCCTCGCCGGCGTGCTCTGGCACCGCAGGCGGAGCCGCGTGCGGCTGGACCAGGATGCACGGGACCGTGCCGACCTGCAGGCGGCCCTGGCCCGCCTGATCCGCCGCACCGTTCCCAAACGGCTCGAGCGGCTTCCGGCGGAGAGCTGGAGCGGTTGGCTCGAACGCATCGGCCCCGAGCTGCCCCGCGAAGCACGCGCGGATCTGGACTCCCGCGTCGAGGAGTACCAGCAGCTTCGCTACCAGGCGACCGTCGACACGCCGCGCGCCCGCGCCTGGATCGCGCGGGCGCATGCCCGCCGCCCCTTGCCGGCCAGTCGGCTTAACCGGAAGGGGGATCCTCGATCCGGCCGATCAGGCGCAGCAGGCCGTCGAGAATCGTCAACGGATGCGGAGGGCAGCCGGGAATGAAGAGATCCACCGGGACGATGGCGGCCGCGCCGCCGGCGACTTCGGCGTGCCCGGCGTAGGGCCCTCCCGAGATGGCGCAGGCGCCGACGGCGATGACGATGCGCGGATCGGAGACCGCGTCGTAGGTCTTGCGCAGCGCCAGCTCCATGTTCCGCGAGACGGGACCCGTGACCAGCAGGCCGTCGGCGTGCCGCGGCGAGGCCACAAACTGGATGCCGAAGCGTCCCAAGTCCCAGCCGACCGTGCCGAGCACGTTGGTGTCGGCCTCGCAGGCATTGCAGCCGCCGGCGCTGACCTGGCGGAGCTTCAGCGAACGCCCCAGCAGCTTCTTGAGCCGGGCATCGAGCGCCGCCCCGGCAACCTCGACAGCCGGCCGCTCGCGTGCGACGGTCAGATCAGAACGGCTGCGGGCGGCGAGCTGGTAGTTGTGTGAATGCGTGATCGCCTGGCGAGGGCAGGCATCGGCGCAAGCCGTGCAGAACAGGCATTTGCCCAGATCGATCGCCCCGCGATCCTGCGCGTCGAGCGCGCCCGTCGGGCATGCAGCTTCGCAGGCGTCGCACCCGGCAGGGCACTTCGCCGTGTCGATGACCGGCCGGCCGCGGAACCGGTCGGGCAACGGCGGCGGGGCGCCGTCGGGATACTTCATCGTCCGGTGCTTCTGTTGAATACGCGCTGCAATCGCCTTGAACATGCCATGTCCCTCAATGCGGGCGGCGCCCGCAACCCTCACCCCGGCCCTCTCCCAGAGGGAGCGGGAGAGAACAACATTCTTTCACGCCTTCACGTTTCACAAATCGTGTCCGCAATAGGAGAGGTTGAAGCTCTTGTTGCAGATCGGAAAGTCCGAGATCTCCTGGTTGCGCAAGGCGTAGGCCAGGCCGGGCCAGTTGTGGAACGAGGGATCCACGACCTTGTAGCGGGAGAACCTCCCCTGTGCGTCGGTGATCGCCACGTGGCAGACCTCGCCGCGCCACCCTTCGTTGAGCGCAACCGCAAAATGGTTCGGCGCCAGCGCCGGGATGGGAGCCTGCGGAGCGCCGGTCGGGAGGGATCGGAGCTGGTTCCGGATGAACGCCACGGCATACTGGATCTCCATCCAGCGCACGTAGGCGCGCGAGAAGACGTCGCCCGCTTCGCAGGTTGAAACGGGGGCATGCGAGAAGCAATACATGCCGGAGGGCTGGTCGTGGCGAATGTCGCGTTCCAGCCCCGAAGCGCGGGCGGCAGGCCCGACGATGCCCAGGTCGGCGGCGACCTGGCGTGGCAGGTGCCCGACTTCCTCGAAGCGCGCCATGACCGACTGGGTGCTCCAAAGCAACTGGATGGCAACCGTCGCGTCCTTCAGCCCGGCATCGAGCCGGCGGCCGAGTTCGGCGAGGCGGCCGGCATCGACATCGAAGCCCACCCCGCCGGGACGGACCAGGCCGCGTCCGAAGCGGCTGCCGCACAGCAGCGCCGTCATGTTGAGGAAGTCGCCGCGGATGCGGCCGCAGAAACTGGCCGTCGGCAGAAATCCGACGTCGCCCGCCAGCGCGCCGAGGTCGCCGATGTGGTTGGCCAGCCGCTCGAGTTCCAGGGCCACGGCCCGGAGGGCCTGCGCGCGGGGACTCGTCCGGCACCCCGCCAGCGCTTCGGTCACTTGGCTGTAGGTGGTGGCATGCGCGACCGTGGCATCGCCCGCAAGCGTCTCGGTGACGTGCAGCGTGCGGGCGCCGGGTCCGCCGATGAGCGCCTGCTCCACCCCGCGGTGCTGGTAGCCCAGCGCGATCTCGAGGTGGAACACCTGCTCGCCGTGGCACTGGAAACGGAAGTGGCCGGGCTCGATGACGCCGGCATGGACGGGGCCGACCGCGACCTCGTGGACCTGTTCGCCCTCGACGCGGTAGAAGTCGCCCACGGCGGGCAGGATCGGCTGATCGGCGGGACGGTTCCAGGCGTCGCGCCCGGTCCATGCGCGGCAGTAGCGCACCGGCTTGAGCCAGGGATGGCCGACCGGCCGCAGGCCGAACTGCTCCGCGATCTCGCGCTCGAAGAGGTGGACCTGCGGACACGCCGGCGTGAGCGAAGCGAATTCGCTGCCGGTGACGTCCGTGGCCGCCGCGAAGAGACGATTCCGCTCGTCGTCCGCAAGCACCACGTGGAGCCGGACCGCGCCGGGGACCGGCGAGGCCGTGCCGAAAAGTGCGCTCACCCGTTGATGCGCGGCTACCCCGCCGAGGATGGCGTCGCGGAAGTCCTCGGCGGCGAGCACGGGGAGGGTGTCGTAAGCGACAGCCTTTCCATTGGCCAGTCGGGCGAGTTGGGGACGGGCGTCGCTCATGGCTGGACCTCCAGAAATTCAACCGCTTCGCGGAGCAGAACGTTGAGCGGCTCGGGAATGAAGAGCCCCACGAGCAGGACGAGGAGCAGGAGGCCCAGGACCGGGGCGCCCGTGAGGAAGCCGTCGCGGTACGGGGTGTTGCGCGCGGCGAACGGCGGCTGGCCGTGCACGACCTTCAGCACCGTGGCGCCCATGCCGATGAAGACCACCAGCAGCAGGAAGAGAAACAGCCCGCCCAGGACGTGGCGTCCGGAGGCGAAAGCCCCGTTGAGGATGGAGAACTCGCTGATGAAGGGGCCGAAGGGCGGCGATCCGGTGATGGCCAGAAACCCGGCAAGAAAGAGGCTCCCGGAGAACGGCAGCCGGCGCATCGCACCCGACACCTGTTCGGTGTTCTTGCTGTCGAAGGCGCGATGGATGTTGCCGGCGGAAAGGAAAAGGACGCCTTTGGTCAGCCCATTGGTCACGACGTGAAGCAGCGTGCCGAAGAGCGCCGGCGCGCCAATGCCGAGTCCCAGCACCAGGATCCCCATGTGTTCGACGCTCGAGTAGGCCAGCATCCGCTTGAAGTCGCGCTGCCCCACCATGAAGAGGCAGGCGACGGTCATGGAGAGGATGCCCATGAAGATCAGCAGACGCGAAACGTAGGCCCCCTCGCCGGCGGCCAGGCAGATCTGGTAGACGCGCAGCAGCGCCAGGAATGCGCAACTGGTCACGCCGCCGGCCAGCATGGCGCCGACCACGCCGGGCGCCTCGCCGTAGGCGTCGGGCTTCCACGTGTGCATGGGGGCCAGGCCCATCTTGGTGCCGTAGCCCACCAGCAGGAGGACGAAGGCGGCGTGCAGCCAGGGCTTGGAAAGCTGCGGCGCCTGCGCCAGGATACCTTCCAGCGTCAGCGTGGACGCCATGCCGGTATGCAGGGAGGCGTAGGCGAGGAAGAACGTCCCCAGCAGCGCCAGGGCGATGCCGACCGATCCGATGAGCAGGTATTTCCAGGTGGCCTCGATGCTCCGCTGCGTGTGGTTGAAGAAGATCAGCGGTGCGGTCACGAGCGTCGTGGCCTCGATGGCGACCCACATCAAGCCGAGATGATGCACCCAGGTGACGAGGCTGACCACGCCGAGAAAGGCCGTCAGGCAGGTGCAGAAGATGCGGTTGTCACGCGCAAGCCGGTGGTGGAGATAGCCCACCGCATAGAAGGAGCAGAAGGCGAAGAGCGTGCTGACCACAAGGAGGATCAGCTTGCCGAGGGGATCGAGCACCAGCCAGGACCGGCAGGTCGCCAGCTCGGGGCGTGACAAGGCCACGACCGTCAGCGCCAGGTGCGCGGTTCCCGTCACGGGCAGGATCCAGGGGCGCCATCGGTTGGAGGGGATGAGGGCCGCGAGGACGGCCATCAGAATCGGCAAGAGGATGATTGCGAAAGCCATGGATTACTCCTTCAGCGAAACCAGATGCCGCGTGTCGAGCGAGGAGAAGGCCCGGTTGATCTGGTTGACGATGATGCAGATCACAAAAATGGCGACGAACAAGTCCAGCAGCACGCCCAGCTCGACCACCAGCGGCATGGCCTCGACCAGCAGCATGCCGAAGATGAAGATGCCGTTTTCCAGCACCAGATAGCCGACGACCTGCGTCAGCGCCTTGAACCGGGTGGTCAGCAGAATGAAGCCCGTGAGAACCGTCGCAATGGCCGTGGGGACGATGAGCGTGTCCACATGGGCCGCAGCCAGGGGCAACTGGCCGGCGAACAGCAGCGCGAAAACCGTGGCCAACGCGCCCAGAATCACGGAAGGCTGGAACCCGACCAGCGGCTCCACCTCGCGCTTGATTTTGACGTCGCGCATGGCGCGGACCATCATGTAGGGGATCGCGAGGCCTTTCAGCGCGAGCGTGGGGCCGACGGTCAGCACGGTCGCCAGCGAATGCTGCCCGTGCAGCAGCAGCGGCAGCAGCCCCAGCAGCGCCCCCTGGAGGGCCACGGTTCGAATGAGCGACAGGATCCGGCTGGTTCCCAGCGCAAAGAGGTTGAGCACGAGGACGAGGACGAGGATGGTCTGAAGTAGGTTGGTCATGACATCACCGGATCAGCAGGATGAATCCGAATCCGCAGAAGAGCAGCGCGCCGACGAGCAGATACGGTACATGGCGCATCTGCAGACGCGCCATGATGGACTCGACGACACCGATGACGGCCGCCAACCCCAGGATTTCCACCAGATACAGGGGCCAGTCGAGCCACGCCCGGCCGAACGTGAACGGCGCGACGACCCGCAGCAGCACGGTGCCGAGGACGAGCAGCTTGACCGCGGCGCCATACAGGATCAGGCCGAACAGCGGGCCGCTGTGATCCAGCACCATGGCTTCGTGGATCATGGTCAGCTCCAGATGCGTGGTCGGATCATCCACGGGGATGCGGCAGGTTTCCGCGAGGAGCACGATGAAGAGGCCGATGGAGATGAGCACCAGCGGCGCCGTGGCATGCGCGGCGCCCGCGCCCGTGGTGCCCAGCAGCATGCCGGTCAGCGACAGGGAGCCCGACACTTTGGCCAGCACCAGCAGCGCAAAGAAGAGCGCCGGCTCCGACAGGCAGGCGAACGTGACTTCGCGCGCCGCCCCCATCCCTTCGAATGCCGACCCGGTATCCAGGGCCGCCGAGGCCGTGAAGAACCGGGCCAGTCCGAAGAGGTAGGCGAAGAAGATCAGATCGCCGGCGAAGGTGAGGGGGGCTCCGCCGCCACCGATCGGGATCAGCAGCCCCGCCAGCAGGGCTGTCGACACCGTCACGAGCGGCGCCGCCCGGAAGATCCACGTCGTCGTCGTGCTCAGCACCAGGCTCCGGCGCATCAGCTTGAAGATGTCGTAGTAGGGCTGCAGCAAGGGTGCGCCGACACGGCCGGCGAACCAGGCCTTGGTTTTGACGATGACGCCCAGCAGCAGCGGAGGGAGGATCAGTAGGACCGCGAGATGGATGATGAGGTGGATCATTTTCTTACCGTTCCAGATTGCCCCAGATGAGCAGCACAATCACGACGACCAAGATGTAGAGCACATACACATGCGTCTGCCCCCGCTGCAGCACGCGCAGCCACGGCAGGAAGCGTCCGGTGGCCCGGAACAGCGGCGTCACCAAACGGTCCAGCACGGTGTCGGGGACGATAATCTTGAAGCGGGAACGCTTCGGAAACAGCCCGTGAAGCGCGGGCTGGTTCTTTTTCGGCCACAGCAGAAAGACCGTCAGCTTGACCAGCGAATCGCCGAACGAGGAGCCGGTGTATTCCATGCGGCCCGTTGGCGCCGCATAGCCGCAGTCCCACGTGAGTCCCGTGCGCACCGGTTTCGCGCGCCGATTCGCCTTCAGAACCAGCGCCCACGCCGCCAGGAGCCCGACCAGCGCGCCTCCGGCGCAGGCGAGGGCCTTCAGCGGGACGACCGACGCGGTCGACAGGGGTTGCGACTGGCCCGACCAGGCCCCGACCGCCGCATCGAGCAGCGGAGTGATGAGCCGGGGGCAGAGGCCGATCAGCACGCAGGCGACAGCCAGCAGAACCATGGGGGCCACCATCGCGACCCCGGGTTGGTGCACGTGCCGGGGGCTGGCGCTTCGCGGCGCGCCCAGAAACACCGCTCCCAGCGCCTTCACAAAACAGGCCACGGCCAGGGCGCCGGTCATGGCGAGCGCCACGGCCGCGAGCGCGGCCGCCGGGGCGCCGGGCGCATCACCCAGCCCGAGCGTACGGAACAGCCCAATGTAGAGCACCCACTCGCCGGCGAAACCATTCAAGGGCGGCAGGGCGCAGATGGCCGCCGCAGCGACGACGAAGAGTACCATCACGACCGGAAGGCGCTTGGCCAGACCGCCCATGCGGTCGATCTCACGCGTCTCCGTCGCATGGATGATGGCACCGGCATTGAAGAAGAGCAGCGACTTGAACAGACTGTGGTTCCAGACATGGAACAGGGCGCCCCCCAACCCCAGCAACACCCACTCCGCATGCCCCTGGGCACGTCCGAGGAGTGCGAGTCCCAGCCCCATGGCGATGATGCCGAGATTCTCGATGCTGCTGTAGGCCAGCATCCGTTTGAGGTCGCGCTGGCCAATGGCGAAGGCGATCCCCGTCAGGCTCGAGAAGGCGCCGGCCGCCAGCAGCACCGGCCCCCACCACGGCGCGGGCGCCGGCAGCAGAGCGGTCATGCGCACGATCCCATAGACGCCCATCTTGAGCATCACGCCGGACATCACGGCCGAGACGTGGCTGGGGGCGTTGGCATGCGCGCCCGGCAACCAGACATGCAGGGGCATGAGGCCAGCCTTGAACCCGAAGCCGATCGCCGCCAGCAGGAAGAGCGTGCCCGCCGCTTCCGACGGAATCGCCGCGCCCGCCGTCAGCGCGAACGAACCGGTCGCCTGCCGCCAGAGGGCAAACAACGCGAGGAGGCAGAGGGTGCCGATGTGCGTGGCAATCAGATAGATCCAGCCGGCGCGGCGCACCTCCACCTTGTCGTCCTCCGCCGAGGCCGCGAAGTAGGCCGCCAGCGCCATCACCTCCCAGGCCACCAAAAACAGCAGGCCATCCCGGGCGATCACGACCAGCGCCATGGCGCCCGCCAGCAGGCCATAGGCGAGGCCCAGGCGGCATCCGTTGGCGGGATGCTCCGCCTGCCGCCAGTAGCCCAAGCCGTAGACCGATCCCAGCATCGGGATCAGAAAGATCGGCAGCAGGAACAGGACACTGATCGGATCGACGGCGACCGAGAACCGGCTGTGCTGAAAACCCCAGGCCAGGCTCAGCGCCGGCGCGGGCGCGGCGACGCGCGCGCAGACAACCCCCACCAGCCCCAGCAAGCCGCCGCACACCATGAGCCCCGTCGTCACGCGCTGCCCGCCGGCGGAGCGCGCCGGCAGGAGACAGGCCGGCAGACCACTGAACCCGAGCAGGGCGATCGCCATCAACAAGAGTGTCAGTGCATTCATGGATTCAGTCGGTTAGCGCGCCAGCCAGCGTTCAACCATTGCCCGGATGGGAAGCAACGTGCCAAGCAGCACGAGGAGCATGATGAGGATGTACAACATGTAGTTTTGCGTCAGGCCGCGTTGAAAACGGCGAAACCATCCGAAGCTGTTTGCGAGGCGGCGCCCCATGGGGAGGAGCATGCGGTCCAGGACGGCATCGTCCACATGGCTGTGCGCCGCGACCGGCGCCGGAAAGAGTCCGTCCACCCGCGGATGCTGCACGTGCGGCCGGAGCACAGGCGCGAACAGGCCGACGATCATCTGCGCCAACGAGGTCGCGGTGTATTGCATCCGGGGGCTCGGACGCGCATAGCCGCAGTCCCATGTGATTGCGGGACGCGCACGCCGCGCCGCGTGGCGGCGCCGTCCGAGCACCGCCGCGGCTGCTAGGCCCGCGACCAGGGCGGCCCCCAGCGCGCCGATGCCGCCCAGCGGCGCGAGGCCGCGGATGGCCGGGGTTCCGGGCGCCACCCCGGCCATCCAGCAGCGGGTGGAGGCATCGAGCGCCGGGGCGACGAGGACGGGCGCCAGGCCGATCACCGCGCAGCAGGCGGCGAGAATCAGCAGCGGCATCCGCATCGTGACCGGCGCCTCGCGGGCGTGGGCGGCGGCGGGCGTCCGCGCCACCCCGAGGAAGGCCGTGCCGTAGACCTTCACGAAGCAGGCCACGGCCAAGGCGCCGATCGCCGCCAGCACGGGCACGCCGACCATGGCCATCGCCGACCCGGCGAGCGCGGCATGGAACAGCCCCAGATAGATGAACAGCTCGCTCACGAAACCGTTCAACGGCGGGAGACCGCAGATGGCCACGGCACCGACCAGAAACCCGGCGGCACTCCACGGCATCCCCCGGGCCAGTCCCCCCAGCCGGTCGATCTGCCGCGTGTGCGCCCCGTGCACGACCGCGCCCGCCGCGAGGAACAGCAGCGATTTGAAGAGGCTGTGGTTCCAGACATGCAGGAGGCAACCGCCCATGCCGAGCACGACCCATCCGACGTGCCCGGTCGAGCGCCCCAGCAGGGCGATGCCCAGCCCCATCAGGATGATGCCGATGTTCTCGACACTGTGGTAGGCCAGCAGGCGCTTGATGTCGTGCTGCCCGATGGCGTACACGACGCCGAGCAGGCCGCTGACGACCCCCAGCGCCAGGACGATGCTGCCCCAGGCGGCCGGCGGGACGGGCAGCAGCGCGAGCCAGCGGACCAAGCCGTAGATGCCCATTTTGAGCACCACGCCCGACAAGATGGCGGACACATGGCAGGGTGCGCTGGCATGCGCGCCCGGCAGCCAGAAGTGCAGCGGCATCATGCCGGCCTTGATGCCGAACGCAATCAGCGCCAGCAGGAAGAGCAGGTGCCGGGTGCCCAGGCGCAGCGTCTCCGGGGAGACCGGCTCAAGGAGGTAGGAGCCGGTCGCGGAGCGCCACAGAGCGAACAGCCCGAAGAGCGTCAGGGTGCTGACATGCGTGGCCACCAGATAGATCCAGCTCGCCCGGCGGCTCTCCTTGCGCTCGTCTTCGGTCGCGACAAGAAAGAAAGCCGAAAGAGCCATGATCTCCCACCCCAGCAGGAACGACATCGCGTGGCGGCCAATGACCAGCAGCGCCATCCCCGCGACGAGCAGCCCCCAGAAGAGGCGGAGCTTGCGGCCGTTGCGCCGGTGGATCCGCTGGGGCCAGTAGCCCAGTCCGTACAGGGGGCCGATGCCCCCCACCAGCAAGATGGGTGCGAGGAAGAAGGCGCTGAGGGCATCGAGTCCGACCACGCCGTTGCCCGCCGCGGGCCAGGGAAAGCCACACGCGGCGCCACCGGCGCCACGCAGGCCGCCAACCACGCCGGCCAGCCCCGCGACGGCAGCAACCGCCATGCAGGCGGCGGCAATCCGTTCGCCCCAGACCGAGGATCGCGGCATGACGAGCCCCGGCAGCCCGCTGACGGCCGCGAGGAGGATGGCCAGGAGAATCAGGTCAAGAAACACGGACGCGCCTCGGAAGTTGATTCCCGCTCATTCTGGTATCGCCGCCTCGGCGTCGGCCAGCCGGTCCATGAGCATCCCGCAGGCATCCTGCCGCTGAAGCGCCGCCTTGAATTCCGGATCGCGCAGGACGAAGCCCAGCCGCGCCAACAGGTGCAGGTGAATCCTGACCGTGGGACAGATCATCGTGAACAGCGTGTTGACCGGCCGGCCGTCGATGGCGCGAAAATCGATCGGCGTCTCGAGAAAGCAAAGCATGATGATCGGTTCGGCAACATGCAGGACCACGGGATTGCGGACGTGGGGGATCGCAACGCCATCCCCCACCCCAGTGGAGCCGAGACTTTCGCGGACCAGCAGCACCTGATAGAGAAACTCGCGGTCCACCGCCTCCGGCAACTTCAACAGGTTGACGATGTTCCGCAGCACGGACGGCTGATCGGAACCCCCGACCCGGTACTCAATCCCTCCCGCTTGCAGAGCCTCGGACAGCGTTGGCAGTCCGGCCCGGCCGCTCGCGTCGGCGCCGAACAGTCCGGGAGCGACAGGCAGGTTGCGGGCCGTGGCCCACTCGAGCAGCTCGGAGCGATTGAAGCGGATCTGCTCGTTCACCTGATGGAAGGGAATGGCCGCGTGCCGGATCCACTGATAGACCGTCTCAGGCGAGACATTCAGCCAAGCGGCGGCGTCATCAACAGAAAGTTGCATAATGAAGGCGATGGCCGCCCAACAACGTCGGCCACCATGAACCGGGGAAGAGGCGCAGGGCTGAAGCCGTGGCCCAGCCGCGCCGACGGAAAGCCCGATGGTCAGTCTTGCCGATCGGCCGCGTTTCCGCAAACGGTTCGGTAGAATAGCGCATGTTGACGACAAAGGCAAACTCAAACGGGCATCTCCAGCACGGTCAGACTGGCCGGCGGGAGGGTGAAGCGCGTGGTGAGCGGCTCGGTCGTCGTCTCGATCCGCACCCGGTTGGGCTGATCCAGCGTGTTTTCCACCCACAGGTCGCCGTCGCGCGCCAGCCGGCGGACGGTCATCGTGTCACCGGCGGGGGCGAGTCCATGCAGGTCGAGCGCCACGTCGAGTGGCCGGTCGGGGAGCTTCTGCACCAGCGACAGGCGCAGCGTGCGCCCATCCGCCGACACGCTGGCCAGCGCATCGAGGGCGGGGATGTCGTCGAAATGCTCGAGGGTGGGCAGCGTCTCGTCCTTGGCCTTCTCCACGTCCACGATACCGCAGAAGAACCGCTCGTGCTTGGCCTTGAAGACCGGTGCGTCCGCGAGACTCTCCAGCACGCGGCCACGGTCGTGCGTGTCGCGGATGAGCTTGTGCGCGTACCAGGTGGTCTGGCGCACCATCCGCTCCCCGTCGGTCATGATCGGCGCGAGGGTGTTGACGGCCAGCGAGACATTGGCCAGATCGACGGAGTCGGCGTGGCGCAGGATGACGTGCATCAGCGACGCCAGGGCGAGCGCGTCGGCGTAGTGGTAGACCTCCTCGACGTCGCGCGGCGCGCCGTGGCGGGAGCGGTACCAGAGGTTCCACTCGTCGAAGGCGAGGCCGGGGCGCCGCTGGACCGCGGGCAGTCCGCCGAGCTCGCGGTGGGCGCGCGAGTGCGTCCCGAGCGGAATGTCCATCGCCTCGTCGAGGATCTGCTCGGCCGACCGGAAGTGCTTCTCGCAGACGCGCGAGGCGGCCATCAGATCCTCGAAGCACGGGCGCCCGAAGTAGTTGTGCATGCTGAGCATGTCGGCCAGGCCGACCAGGCGGAACATCACCGTGCGATCCCACTCGGGATCGGGCCGCCCCAGGCCGTTGACCGAAATCCGGATGGACGGGTCCACGGCCTTCATCTGGCGGATCGCCTCGGCGCACCAATCGGCGTACTGGGCGGCCGTCTTCTGCCCTGGCTGCCAATCGCCGTAGATCTCGTTGCCCAGTCCGAACAGCTTGACGCCGTAAGGCTCCTCGCGTCCGTGCGTCCGCCGCAGGTCGGCATACGGTGTCGGCTGGGTGCTGTTGAGATACTCGACCAGGTTGGCGGCATCCTCGGGGCTCTGGGTGTTGGCGTTGACGCATAGATACAGCTCGGCGCCCAGCTCGCGGCACAGCGACCAGGCCTCGGGGATGCCGAAGGCGGTGGACTGCGCCTGGCCGCCATGCCCGCGGAAGAGGCGGGCACGCGGCCGTTCGGCGACGGGACCGACCAGGTCCTGCCACTTGAAGTAGGCGGTGGCGCAGCCGCCGGGATAGCGCACAAAGCCCGGCCGCTGCTCTTTCAGCGCCTCCAGCACGTCGGCCCGCACCCCGTCGGGACGCGCGCGCGGGCTACCGGGATCGAAGATCCCCCCGTTGACGCAGCGCCCCGTCAACTCGATGAACTGCCCGTAGAGTCGGTCGCCGAGCGTCCCCCGCCGCTGGTTGCCCATGACGACTAGTTCAGCGTGATGCCTGTTTTTCATGTGGCTGTCCATGTTCATGTTCCCTTCGATGCACGAGGCGCTTGCTCTCTGATCGCCGCGCCTACACGCAATGAGAAAACCCAGCATCCCTCGCCTTGACCGGCGCCGGTTCACACGGTGGGCGGTTCGTGGGCTGCCATTATGCGGAGATGAGGCGGATCAAGTCAATCCACCTGGCGGCTCGCCGTGTGTGCCAGACCGCGCGCAAGTTGCCGTTCTTCCGAACGGCCCCTTGCCGACTTGAGGTTCGACTTTTCGACCCTTTGTGACAAAGCTCTCGCGACAAGGTATACCTCTCACGGCTGACCATTCCCTGCTTATCCACTCGCCTCCCCCCCCACACACAGAGGACAGGCAGGAATGCCTGTCCTACCTTAACACCACCATGCTCCCACGCCCTCACACGCTTACATCCTCACACTCCCAATGGCCTTTCTATTGTCAAACGGCCGGGTTCCCTGTAAAATGAGGGCAAACACCCTAGGAATGCCTATGCCCCGCTCTATCGGAAACATCGATCTTGCCGCCCTGCACCGGGACGTCGTGTTCGGGCGCTCGAACAGGGCCAACCCCCGATTCTTCACCGACAAAAGGACACCACCTACGATGAGCACCCTCCCTGGATTCTCCCAACACGGGCGGCCGGCATGCACGACACTCCTGCTACTGGGCGCGGCCGTGCTGCTGACGACGGCACCGATGGCACAGTCTGCATCCCCCACCCCCGTGCAACTAGCCCGCGACGGACAGGCTTTGATCCCTGTGGTTCTGTCGGAACAGGCCTCGCCCCAAGTCCGGGAACTGGCCGTCACCTTGACCAACCTGCTGACCCGCATGAGCGGCGCCACCTTTGCGGTGACGAACGGCCCGGGGCCGGGCGGCCTGCTCCTGGGCGTCGCCAGCAACTTCCCGGCCCTGGCCGCCGGCCACGTCTTCGCGCCCGCCGATCCACTGCAGCGCGAAGCCTATCTGCTGCGCTCGCGGGCGGACGGCCTGCACCTGATCGGCGCGACCGACGAGGCGGTGAGTCATGCCGTCTGGGATCTGCTGCACCGGCTCGGCTACCGCCAGTTTTTCCCGGGCCCGACCTGGGAGGTGGTGCCGGCCGCGACGAATCTCGCGCTCGCCGTGGACGCCTTCGAGCAGCCCGACTTCCTGACCCGCCGCATCTGGTATGGCCATGGCTTGTGGAAGTACAACGTCCAGCCGTACCAGGACTGGTGCGCGCGCAACCGGACCGCCCATGGTTTCAAGCTGGCCACCAGCCATATGTACCAGGCCGTCATCCGCAAGCACCGCTCGGTCTTCGCTGAGCATCCCGAGTACCTGGCCCTCGTCGACGGCAAGCGCCAGGGCGGAAAATTCTGCATATCCAATGCCGGCCTGCGCGCGCTGGTGCTCGACGATGTGCGCGGGCAGTTGCGCCAGAATCCCGATATCGACTGCATCTCAATGGAACCTTCGGATGGCGTCGGGTGGTGCGAGTGCGAAGCCTGCGACACGATGGGGAGCATCAGCGACCGGGCGTTGACGCTGGCCAACGAGGCGGCCCGCATGGTCGCCCGGGAGTTCCCCGGCACCCACATCGGCCTGCTGGCCTACAGCCAGCACAGCCCCCCGCCGACCCTGCGCGTCGAATCCAATGTAATCGTCAAGGTCCAGACGGCGTTTATCCGCGGCGGCTACACCTTCGATGATTTGGTCCGGGGGTGGCAGACCCGCGGTGCCTCGATCGGCGTGGGCGACTACTACAGCGTCTTTGCCTGGGACCACAGCCGGCCGGCGTCCGGCAAGGGATCTGATCTGGCCTATATCCAGGAGTCGATTCCACGCTTTCACCGCCACGGCGCGCGCTTCTTCATGTGCGAGTCGAGCGACCTGTGGGGCGCGATCGGGCTGGGGCACTACGTGGCGGCGCGCCTGCTGTGGGACACGCGGGAGGCTGAGAACCTGGCGGCCATCACCGACGACTTTTTCGCGCGCGCGTTCGGTCCAGCCCGCGAACCGATGGAACGCTACTACCGGCGCATCTACCGCTTCGAGGCAGGCGACCGCCGCCCGCTGATCCGCGGCGACCTGGTCGCCCGCCTGTATCGCGACCTCGCCGAGGCCCGGACGCTCGCCGCCGGATCGCCCGCCGTCATGGCCCGCCTGGACGACCTGCTGCTGTTCACGCGCTACGAGGATTTGTTCCTGCAGCAGGCCGATGCCAGGGGCGACGCCAAGAGCGAGGCGCTGACGGCGCTGCTGCGGCACGTCTGGCGCATGCGTGAGACCATGATGATCCATGCCAAGCCGGCCCTTTCGCGACTGGCGCCTAAGCCCAAGGACGGCACGCGTGCCGATCTGACGCCCTATCAAGATCCAACCCCCTTCACGGAGCAGGAACTGCAGGCGATCCTCGCGGACGGCCTCGCCCGCTACGAACCCATCGAGCCGGGCTTCGAGCCGGTCGCGTTCACGGAGGAACTCGTCCCAGCGACCCCCTTGAATCTCCCGGAGGTTCCCGACGGCACCTACAACCAAGGCGCACCCATGGGACGCCAGTCGTTCTACACCTGGCGCGACGAGACCGATCCGCCCGAATTCCGGCTGCGCGTCAGCGGCGGACACATCATCCACTACCGCAACATCGCCAGCCCGGTGCAGCTCAGCCTGTTCGCCGACGCCAACCCGATCCTCGACGAGCCGGTCGCCTTCGACAACCGCGTGCCGCCCGACGGCACGGAGCACGCGATCACGCTCCGTTCGACCTTCACGGGGCTGCACCGTCTCCAGGTCGTCGCGCCGAGCAACCGGGCCAAGGTCGACCGGATCGAGCCGCAAGGGCCGATGACCCTGCCCGCCAGTCTGGATGAGTACAACCAGTTGACGGGGCTCTGGACGCTCTACTTCTACGTCCCGCGCGGCACCACGGTCGTCGGCGGCTACTCGGCCGGCGGTACCCGCGGCCTGCTCATCGACGGATCGGGCAACACGCAATGCGATTTCTCCAAGCTCCCCGCCACCGGCTACTTCCGCGTTGAGATCCCCGCCGGAGAGGACGGCAAGCTCTGGAAATTCGAGGGCTGCAACGGCCGGCGCGCCCTGCTGACGGTGCCGCCCTACCTGGCCCGCAACGCGGCGGCCCTGCTTCTGCCGCGCGAAGTGGTCGAACGCGACCGCCAGACCGTGGAGCGATGAAAGCGCAACAGAAGGTGGGCCGATTAAAACCAACAGGCGACTCGACTGGTACAAGCTGGCGGA
>JAAYZJ010000187.1 GCA_012514915.1 Lentisphaerota bacterium
CGGCCGGAGACCGCGCTGTCGCTGGTCGAGGTCTACGAGGCGGCCGCCCGCGCGGGCGAGCGTGTGCTGGGCATCGCGTCGCGCGGCGCCTCGCACTGGGACGATGCCGGGAGTCTGCCCGACTACCTGCGGCTGCGGCGCAGCATCCGGACCGTGTCGGTGCCGGCCGGCGTGCCCCCGGTGCAGGCGCCGTTCACGCTGGCCAGGGGGGGGCGTTTGCGGTTTCCGTCTCTGGTCTGGCCCGACCCCGCCCTGGCGCCCACCCTGCTGCAGGCCGGCTGGCGGCTGGGGCGGACAACGGTCGAGCCGCTGCCGCCACGCGGATCCGACCGCTCCTTTCTGCGTGTCGTTGGCGGCGCGCAATCGGCTATCTATGTCCGTTACGGCTGCCAGCGCGACGAGAACCGGCGCTACGCGGGTCATGCCCGTCTGCTGCGCGAGGCGGGGGTGGCCGTGCCCCGCGTGCTGGCCGAGCGGCCGGAAGCCCGCGCCCTGCTGCTGGAGGATGGTGGCGCGTGCTCGCTGCGCGATGCCGTGCAGGCCGATCCCGGCCGCATCGACCGCCTGTACCACGCCGTGCTCGATCAGGTCGTGCGTCTGCACACTCGCGCAACCCGGCTGGCGGACGCGTGCGCGTTGGACATGGAACCGGCCTTCGACCGGCGCCTGTACGCCTGGGAGCGCGATCTTTTCCTGGAACAGATCGTCCGCCGACGGCACCGGGTGGCGGAGGCGTTCACGCCAGGGTTGCTGGACGAGTACGACCGGGTCGCCGAGGCCCTGCTCGGGGTTGGCCGACCGGTGATCGTGCACCGCGACCTCCAGTCGACCAACGTGCTGCTGCACCGCGGACGCGTGACGCTGATCGACTTCCAGGGGATGCGTCGGGGGGCCGCCGCCTACGATCTGGGATCGCTGCTGGCCGATCCGTACGTCGGCCTCCCCCGGGGGCGGCGGGAGGCGTTGCTGGACTATTATGCGCGGCGTGTCGGAGGCGCGGAGGGCGACGAGGCCCGGCGGTTGTTTCCACTGGGCGGGGTGCAGCGCCTGACGCAGGCCCTGGGCGCCTTTGGACGCCTGACCGCCCTGGGATTATCGGATTGGCAGGTGCACATCGTCCCGGCCGCGCGCATCCTGGCGGAACTGGCCGACTCGTGCGGGTTGGCGGAGATCCATCGCCTGGCCGGTGCCACGATCGCGCGCGAGCAGCAGTTGAACCGCTAACGGGCGCAGAATATGACCCGATAGAGGCCTGTGCATTTTTTTGCCCTGCCCAACTTGACCAGCCATGCGCTGGGGCATCTTTTTTATACGCCGGACGACACGGAGGTCGTCCCTCCATCAAGGGCGCGGCGCAGGCCGTGTCGCGTGGCCAGCAGAAACAGCGCGCACATGACGGCGCCGACGGCGGCGAAGCTCCAGGCGGCGCCCGCGATGGCCTGCTGCGCGACCAGCGGCCGGGTGATCAGGCCGGCGAGGAGCGCCGCGGCCGTCATGCACGCCAGGCCGACCGTCAGCCGCCGCAGGATGACCAGCACATATTGGAAAACGAGGCTGGCCGCGATCAGGCTGCCGCCCGTCAGGAGCAGCATGAGCTCGCGACGGTACGCCGCAAGGTCGGTGCCGAAGAGGCGTGAGAGCAGGGCCGTCCCGCCCAGGGGGATCAGCGCCAGGCCGATGGCCGTCAGCCCCGCGATCCAGGCCAGTTGCACGCCGATCAACCGGAAGAACGGCTTGGGGTCGCGTGCCGGCCAGGCGCGCGCCAGCCGCGTCATCAGGGGGCTCATCGCGAAGTTGGAGAGGAGCGGGGGAAGGTAGGCGACCATGAAAAGCGCGCTGTAGCGGGTGAGTGTCGCTTCGTCGGATTGGCGATCGAGGGCGAACTTAGCGGCATTGTTGATGACCATCAGGAGGTAGGCGTTGAGGAACAGGGGGAGACAGGCGCGCAGGAGCCTGCCGATGCGCCGCGTGTTCCAGCGCAGTTGCCAGCCGCCAAACGCCCGGATCAGCCGGCCGTCGATGACCAGCAGCAGCGTCGCGTGGAGGGCGACCGGGGCGGCGAGGGCGGGGACGAGGGGCCAGCCGCCGAGCATCAGCGCGCAGAACAGCAGCAGCGGCAGCAGGGTTTTCCAGAAGAGACTGCGGCAGGCGACATCGAGGCGGTCCCGCTGGTGGTAGCGCCCCTCCAGCACATTCGCCAGCGATTCCGTCAGCTTGAGCCCGAGCAGCAGCAACAGGGTCGCCGTCTTGTCGCGCGACAGGCCTGCGGTCGCGATCCACCCCAGGCCGGCGAGCAGCATCAGGGCGGCGGTCGCCAGCCGGGCGGCCAGGTAGTCGCCAAACGAGAAGTGCTCGCGGGTGTCCGCGACTTGAAAGGAACGGACCGAGAAGCAGCCGATGGTCTGAAGCTGCAGCGCCGCGGCCAGCGCCAGGCTGAACACGCCGCCCCAGTAGAGTCCCGCCGCGCGGGTGACGACGACCAGCATGAGAAACGTGCTGGCGGCCACCAGGGTGCCGGAGAGGACCGTCCAGCGAAAGGCGTCCGGCAGAACCCGGCGGTTGGCCGGCACGAACCAGCCGACCAGCCGGGAGGGGGTGGCGCCGGGTGTATGGCGAGAGCTTTCGAGGGGGCGCGGCATCGGTTGCAGCCAGGGCGTCAACGATTACGCGCCGAGCATAGCAGATCGGGGCCGGCGGGTCGATCACCCGGGGAACAGCATATCGGCATAAATCGGCAGCGGCCAACTGTCGGCCGGCACGAGCTTCTCGAGTTCGTCGGCGGCGGCGCGCGCCTTGCCCATCAGCTCCAGGACCGGCCCGGCGGCATCCTTGGCGAGGGCCGTCTCGAGTTTGTCGGCTGTCGTTAGCAGGGTGAGCGTGAGCCGGCGCACACGCTGGGTCAGCTTGACCAGCGGCGCCTCCCTTCCGCTCAGGCGCAGTTTCTCGGCATAGGCGAGCCCCGCCGGGATGAGCTGTGTCCGCAGCATGCGCAGCGCGCACGAGGCCTCGAGCGCGATGACCTTGCCGTAGGTCTCCGCGTAGATTTCGTAGCGTGACAGGATTTCTCGCTCGCTGAAGATGCCGTACTTCTTGAACAGCGCGACAACGGGTTCGCTGCGGAGTGCCTCGAGCGCTTCGGGCGTCGTCATGGCGCAGGGGAGGCCGCGCCGGGCGGCCTCCGCGCGCCAGGCCGCACTGTAGTTGTCGCCGTCGAACAGCACCCGCTGGTGTTTCGTGAAGACCCGCTTGAGCACGGCGCCGAGCGCCGTGTGGAACGCCTCGCCCTTGGCCATCGCCGCCTCGACCTCGGTGCAGATCAGATCGATGCCCCAGGTCGTCACGGCGTTCAGGGCGACGTTTGGCCCGGCGCAGCTCTGGTTGGAACCGACGGCGCGGAATTCGAACTTGTTGCCGGTGAACGCCAGCGGCGAGGTCCGGTTGCGGTCGGTCACATCGCAGGGGAGGGGCGGGATGGTGGAGACGCCCACCTGGATGGTGCCGCCCCGCTTGGAGCGCTTCGCGCCGCCGTTCTGCAACTGGGCGATGATGTCGGTGAGCTGCTCCCCGAGGTAGATCGAGATGATGGCGGGCGGCGCCTCGTTGGCGCCGAGGCGGTGGTCGTTGCCGGCCGTGGCCACGGTGGCGCGCAGGAGGTCGGCAAAGGTGTCGACCCCGGCGGCGAGCGCGGCGACGAGGGTCAGGAACTTGGCGTTGTCATGCGGCGTGTCGCCGGGGCTCAACCAGTTCTTGCCGTCGGGTCCCGTCACCGACCAGTTGTTGTGCTTGCCCGAGCCGTTGATGCCGGCGAAGGGCTTCTCGTGCATCAGGCAGACGAAGCCGTGCTGCTCGGCGAGCTCCTGCAGCACGAGCATGGTGAGCATGTTGTGGTCGATCGCGAGGTTCTGCCCCTCGAAGACGGCGGCGATCTCGAACTGGCCCGGCGCGACCTCGTTGTGCCGGGTCTTGGCGGGGATGCCCAGCTTCCAGAGCTCGCTGTCGACCGCGGCCATGAAGGCCAGCACGCGCGGCTTGATGTGGCCGAAATAATGATCCTCCATCTGCTGATGGCGCGCGCAGAGGCAGCCGAACAGCGTGCGTCCCGTTTCGCGCAGGTCGGGTCGGCGGCGGTAGCACGCGCGGTCGACCAGGAAATATTCCTGCTCGATGCCCAGCGTGGCGAAGGCCGGGCCGCTGTCGTCCATGCCGAACAGACGGGCCAGGCGCTTGACTTGCTGCGACAACGCATGGTTCGAGCGCATCAGCGGCGTCTTCTTGTCGAGGGCCTCGCCGTGGTAGCCGCAGAAAATGGTGGGGATGCAAAGCACGGAGACGCCGTTGGTTTCCTTGATGAAGGCGGGGCTGGTCGGATCCCAGGCCGTGTAGCCGCGGGCCTCGAACGTGGCTCGCAGGCCGCCCGAGGGGAAGCTCGACGCATCGGGCTCGCCCTGGATCAGCTCGCGGCCGGAGAACTTGGCCAGCATGCCGCCCTCGCCGTCGGGCATGAAGAAGGAGTCGTGCTTCTCCGCCGTGGCGCCCGTCAGGGGCTGGAACCAGTGCGTATAGTGCGTCGCGCCCTTGGAGAGCGCCCAGGTCTTCATGGCATCGGCCATCTCGTTGGCGAAGGCGGGGTCGATCGCCTGTCCCTGCGCCAGCGTGGCGGCCAGCGACCGATAGGCCTGCTCGGAGAGATAATTGCGCATCGTGCCGATGCTGAAGACGTTGCTGCCGAAGTCGCTGAGTGTGCGGGGCGTGGCCGGGTCGGTGCTGTTCATGCGTGGGGTCCTGTCGGGTTAGCCGCGGCGGTCGGGCCGCGTCTGGTCAATCAAGGTTCGAAACTGGGCGAAAAGCGGGGCGGGATCGTGGGGGCCTGGCGCGCCCTCGGGATGATACTGCACGGCGAAGGCGGGGGCGTCAAGCACGCGGAAGCCTTCGAGGGTCTGGTCGTTGAGGTTCAGGTGGGTGACCGCGGCGCGGCGCGGATCGAGCGAGCCGCCATCGACCGCGAAATTGTGGTTCTGCGAGGTGATCGCGACCCGGCCGGTGGCGAGCTCCTGGACGGGGTGGTTGCCGCCGTGGTGGCCGAACTTGAGCCGGTAGGTGCGGGCGCCCAGCGCCCGTCCCAGCAACTGGTGGCCCAGGCAGATGCCCATGATCGGCACGGCACCCAGCAGGCGCTGGATGGTCGCCACGGCGAAGTCGAGCGCGGCGGGATCGGCGGGCCCGTTGGACAAGAGCACGCCGTCGGGCCGGCGTGCCAGCACGTCCGCGGCGGGCGTGTGCGCCGGCACGACGGTCACCTGCATCCCCTGGCGCCGCAGGTGGCGCAGGATGTTCCACTTGATGCCGAAGTCGTAGGCGACGACCGCCAGGTCGGCCGCCGGCAGCGCGTCCGCCGAGCCCCAGGAGCAGGTCAGCCGGCCGTCGGGATCCCACGCGTAGGGCTCCCGGCAGCTCACCCGGGAGGCGTAGTCCTGGCCGTCCAGACCGCGCCAGGCCTGCGCGCGGCGCACCCCTTCGGCGGGCGGGGTCTCGCCCGTCGCCGAGAGGAAGGCGCGCTGGGTGCCGCGGTCGCGCAGCAGCAGGGTCAGTGCGCGGGTGTCGATCCCCGCCAGCGCCGGAACCTCCTGCGCGGCCAGGGTGTCCTGCAGCGAGTGCTCGCTGCGCCAGTTGCTGGGCAGGTTGGCCTCCCGGATGAGCAGCCCCGCCGCGAACAGGCGCGCCGACTCGCGGTCGGCGCCGTTCATGCCGACGTTGCCGATCTCGGGACAGGTGAACGTGATGAACTGCCCGGCGTAGGAGGGGTCGGTGAGCATCTCCTGGTAGCCGGTCATGCCCGTGTTGAAGACGACCTCGCCGACGGCTTCGCACGGGGCGCCGACCGAATAGCCGCGGAAAACCGTGCCGTCCTGCAGGGCGAGGTAGGCGCGGCGCTCGCGGCGCAACCTCCAGTTCCAGCGGTCGGAGGGGGAGGGGGGCGTGGCCTTGACGGGGTCGTTGTTCATGGGGCGTCGGGGGGGGAGGCGGGCGGTTCGGCCGGCGTCGCGGATCCGCCGAGGCGGGGCGAGCGGGCGTGGTATTCCTGCAGGGTGCGCACCTTGATCTGGCCGCGCGAGGCGCGGATGGCCTTCAGGCCGCTGATCGACCAGCGCAGGCCGTTGAGCGTGGTCGTGAGCGGCACGCCGCGGATCGTCGCATGCGCCCGCATGCGGACCTCGTCGGTCATCGGGTCGGTGCCTGGAGTGGGGGTGCTCACGATCCACTCGATGGTCTCGTTCTCGACCAGATCGATGGCGTGGGGGCGCCCCAGGCTGATCCTGAAGACGGCGTTGGCCGGCAGACCGCCCTCCCAGAGCGCCGTGCTGGTGCCCAGCGTGGCATAGATGTCGTAGCCCAGGTGCCGCAGTTGGCGCGCGAGGGGGATCAGCGCGGCCTTGTCGGCATCGCGCACGCTGAGCATCAGCCCCCCGCGGCGCGGCAGACGGTTGCCGGCCCCCATCTGGCTCTTGAGGTAGGCCAGTCCGCATCCGCTGTCGATCCCCATCGCTTCGCCGGTCGACTTCATCTCGGGGGTCAGCACGGCATCGATCCCCGGAAAGCGGGCGAAGGGGAAGACGGCCTCCTTGACGGAGAAATGCGCCGGGATGAATTCATGGGTGAAGCCCAGTTGCGGCAGGGTTTCGCCGGCCATCACGCGGGCCGCCAGCTTGGCCAGCGGAATGCCGGTGGCCTTGCAGACGAACGGGACGGTTCGCGAGGCACGGGGATTCACCTCGAGCACGAACACCTCGCCCTCCTGCACGGCGAACTGGATGTTCATCAGGCCGCGGACGTGCAGGGCGCGCGCCAGCAGGTGCGTCTGCCGGCGGATCGTCGCCAGCACGCCGCGTCCGAGCGTGGGCGGCGGCGTGATGCAGGCGCTGTCGCCCGAGTGGATGCCCGCCAGTTCGACGTGCTCCATGACGGCTCCGATCACGCTCGTCTCGCCGTCGGCGATGCAGTCGACATCGACCTCCTGCGCATTGAGCAGAAACCGGTCGATCAGCACGGGACGGTGCTCGGAGACATCGACGGCCTCGGTCATGTATTGGCGCAGGTGCTCGGCATCGTGGACGATGACCATCGCCCGCCCGCCCAGCACGAAGCTGGGCCGCATCAGCACGGGATAGCCGATCGCCTCGGCGATCGTCTCGGCCTGCGCGGCGGTCGTCGCCAACCCGCCGGGCGGCTGTCGCAGACCGAGCTGGTTGACGAGGTTCTGGAACCCTTCGCGGTCCTCGGCGGCGTCGATGTCGTCGGGCGAGGTGCCGATGATGGCGACGCCGTTCTCCGCCAGCGCCCGCGCCAGATTGAGCGGCGTCTGGCCGCCGAACTGCACGATGGCGCCGCAGCAGCCCTCGGCGCGGTAGACGGCCAGCACGTCCTCGAGCGTCAACGGTTCGAAGTAGAGCTGGTCGCTCGTGTCGTAGTCGGTGCTGACGGTCTCCGGGTTACTGTTGACCATCACCGTCACGCAGCCGGCGTCGCGCAGGGCGAAGCTGGCATGCACGCAGCAGTAGTCGAATTCAATCCCCTGCCCGATGCGGTTGGGGCCGCCGCCGAGGATGAGGATGCGGCGCCGGGAGTCGGCGGCGCGGGCCGCCGGGACGGCGGCGGGGACAGCCTCGCTCCCGTAGGTGGAGTAGAAGTAGGGCGTCAGCGCGCGGAATTCGGCCGCGCAGGTGTCGACCAGTCCGTAGCCCGGCAGCAGACCGATCGACTCGCGGGCCTGCCGCACCGCGTTTTCCGATGCTTTCAGCAGCCAGGCGATCTGGCGGTCGCTGAACCCGAACTGCTTGGCCTGCCGGAAGCGGTCGGGGTCGGCCGCGAGCCCGGCGAGCGATCCGGCGGCGGCGATCTCGTCGGCATAGGCGGCGAGTTCCTCGAGCTGGCACAGGAACCACGGATCGATCCCCGTCAACGACGCCACCGTCTCGACGCTCCAGCCGCGCCGGAAGGCGGCACGCAGCAGGAAGATCCGGTTGGGGTGGGGCCGCGCGACCCCCGCCGCCAGCGCCGTGTCGTCCAGCGCCTCGAACGGAAGATCCTTGCCGTCGGCCCCGAAGCCGGCCCGCCCGGTCTCGAGCGAGCGCAGCGCCTTCTGGAAGCTCTCCTTGAACGTCCGGCCGATGCTCATCGTCTCGCCGACCGATTTCATCTGCGTCCCGAGCGTGTCGTCCACCGGTTGGAACTTTTCGAACGTGAAGCGGGGGATCTTGGTGACGACATAGTCGAGCGCCGGCTCGAAGCAGGCGGGCGTCTCCCGGGTGATGTCGTTGCGCAGCTCGTCGAGCGTGGAGCCGACCGCCAGCTTGGCGGCGATCTTGGCGATCGGGAAACCGGTGGCCTTCGAGGCCAGGGCACTCGAGCGCGACACGCGCGGGTTCATCTCGATCACGACGATCCGCCCCGTGGCGGGATTCAGCGCGAACTGGACGTTCGAACCCCCGGTCGAGACGCCGACGGCCTGCATGACGGCGAGCGCGCCGTCGCGCATCCGCTGGTACTCCCGGTCGGTCAGCGTCTGAGCAGGCGCCACGGTGATCGAGTCGCCCGTGTGGACGCCCATCGGGTCGAGGTTCTCGATCGAGCAGACGATCACGCAGTTGCCCGCGGCGTCGCGCATGACCTCCAGCTCGAACTCCTTCCAACCGGCGATCGACTCCTCGATCAGCACTTCCGACGTGGGGCTGTAGAACAGGCCGCGCGTCACGATGGTGTCGAACGAGGCGTCATCGTGGGCAATGCCGCCGCCGGTGCCGCCCAGCGTGAAGCCGGGGCGGATGACGAGCGGAAAGCCGAGCTGGCGGCGGATGCGCTGGGCTTCGGCCAGCGAATGGGCCGAGGCCCCGCGCGGCATGTCCAGACCGGTTTCGATCATGACCTGCTTGAACAACTGGCGATCCTCGGCCCGCTCGATGGCCGCGGCCGACGCGCCGATCAGCTCGACGCCGTACTTGGCCAGCACGCCGTTGCGGTGCAGGGTCATGGCCAGATTGAGCGCCGTCTGCCCCCCCAGCGTCGGCAGCAGGGCGTCGGGGCGCTCGCGGCGGATGATGGCCGCGATCACCTCGGGCGACAGGGGCTCGACGTACGTGCGGTCGGCAAAGCCGGGGTCGGTCATGATCGTGGCCGGATTGCTGTTGACCAGCACGACCCGATAGCCCTCTTCGCGCAGCGCCTTGCACGCCTGCGCGCCGGCGTAGTCAAATTCACAGGCCTGGCCGATCACGATCGGTCCCGACCCGAGCAGGAGGATGGTTCGTATGTCTTCGCGTTTGGGCATGGTGTCCCGAGGTTAGGCTCTCGCAGTCACGTGTTGCGCCTCTAGTTGCAGCCGCCGTGCCAACCCGGATGCCGGGGCGATTTCGGGCCTGGCCTGGCCCGGAAGACCCCGTTCGACGTGATGCGTAAACAAATGTGTCCCTCGTTTGACGCGGCAGGCGACAGAAATGTCGCGGGATGGCCGGACGTCTACATCGCCTGCGTCAGGGCCTGCCGCAGCGCGCCGTGCAGATGCCCGTTCGAGGCCAGGTAGGCCAGGCGGTAGCGGCCGTGCATGCGGAGCACCTCGTCCGCCCCGCCGGCGCGCGCGAGGATCAGCGAGGCTGCCGCGATGTCCCAGAGGTAGATGCCGTGCTCGAAATAGCCGTCCGATGCACCCTGCGCCACCTGGCAGATATCCAGCGCGGCCGCCCCCATGATGCGCGGCCGCTGCACGCGCTCGGCCAGCGCGCTGAAAAAGCGGAGCGACCGCGTCGGATCCTCCGATTGGTCGGTTCCCGTGTGTACGAGGGCATGGGACAGTTGGGTGCGCGACGAACAGCGGATCGGCCGGTTGTTGCACAGGGCCGGGCCATCGAGCGCCGCCTCGAAGCACAACTGCATCTCCGGGGCGTAGACGACGCCCGCCTGCAGCACGCCGTCGGTGCGCGCGGCGATGGAGCAGCACCAGTAGGGGAGTCCATGAAAATAATTGACCGTTCCGTCGATCGGGTCGATGATCCATTCGACACCGGGAGGAGCGGGGTATTCGTCGCCGGCCGTCTCCTCGCCGAGGATCGCGTGGCCGGGAAAGGCGGCTTCGATCGTCGCCGTCGCGAGGGTCTGGCATTCGACATCGAGCTTGTGCTTGACGTCGTGCCGCGACAGGCTGTCGACCTCGTCGCGTCGGCCATGATGGTGCCGGGCGTGGTCGCCGGCGCGGATCGCCGCGAGCCGCGCGACGGCCAGCAGGGCGGTGGGGGTCGGCGCGCTCATGCCTCCCGGTCCTCCACGCCAGGACCGGCGGTCGCCGCGTCAGCCGATTCCCCGTCGCCGCCCCCGCCGGAAGCGGGGTGGCCGTCGCCGTGCGCGCCGGATGCCGCGCCGGATTCGTCGTCTCCGGGAGCATCCCCTGTTGTCTCCGCGACGTCGCCGCCGGGAGCCTCCCGCCGCCGGCGCGTCCGTTTGGCGGGAATGACGGGCGCCTCGTCGGGCGGCGCCTCGGTCGCGATCGCCAGATCCCGCACACCGATGTCGGGGAGGCGCATGGAGAGGATCTTCGAGACGCCCTTCTCCGGCATCGTCACGCCGTAGACGATGCCGGAGCTGGCGATCGTGTGCTGGTTGTGCGTGATGAGCAGGAACTGCGACTGCGCCAGAAAATCCTTCAGCGCCTGCACGAACCGGCCGATGTTGGAGTCGTCGAGGGCCGCATCGAGCTCGTCGAGGAGGCAGAAGGGGCTCGGCTTGATCAGGTAGATGGCGAACAGCAGGCTGACCGCCGTCATCGTCCGCTCGCCGCCGGAGAGGAGGGAGATCGACTGGAGGCGCTTGCCGGGGGGGCGGGCGATGATCTCCACGCCGCACTCGAGCGGGTCGTCGGGGTTCTCGATCAGCACGAGTTTGGCGGTGCCGCCGTTGAACAGCTTGGTGAACATCTGCTCGAAGTTGGCATTGGCCTGCTCGAAGGTGCTGGCGAACATCTCGGAGGTCTTCTTGTTGATCATCCGCAGCAGGTCGAGGATCTGCTCCTTCGACTTCAGCAGGTCGTCCTCCTGCGCCTTGAGCAGGGCGTAGCGCTCCTCGTGCTCCTTGTACTCGTCGATGGCGACGAGGTTGACGGGCCCCATCTCCTGCAGCTCGCCGTTCAACCGGTCCAGGCGCGCCTCGGCGGCCTCCAGGTCGGGCTCGCCGTCGCCATTCCAGCGGGGGTCGGGCTCGGCGACGAGCTGCTCCGGTGTCAGCTTGTAGTCGGCCAGCACGCGGTCCAGGTGGTTTTGCCGTCGCACGCGGCCCTCGGCCAGCTCGACCTCCCGGCTGCCGTGGTGGGTGCGCAGTTGGTCGAGGGATTGGCGCCGGGTTGCCAACTCCTGCTCGGCCCGTGCGAGCTCGCGCGCCTTGCCGTCGCGCAGACGCCGCAGCTCGTCGAGTTGCCGGCGCGATTCCGCGGCGCGCTGCTGCATGGGCGCCAGTTGTTCCTGGGTCGCCCGGATCTGCTCCTGGAGCTTGCGGATGCTGTCGTCGTAGCCCTGGAGCCCTTGGCTGCGGCCCTCGATCTGGCGCTGCAGTTCGGCCACCCGGCCCTCGTAGATTTCGCTCTGGCTCGCGAGGTGCCCCGCCTGCTGGGCCAGGTTCGCCTCCGCGATGCGGGCGTCGGTGAAGGCCTGGTTATGCTCGTTGTAGTCCGCCTCGCGATCCTGCAGGAGCTGCTGCGCCTCATTGAGCTGGTCGGCAAAGGCGGCGCGTCCCTCCATCAGGGCCGTGAGCTCGGTGTCCAGCTCCCGGTGTTCGGCTTCGGCGCCGCGTGTCTGGCCCACGGCCAGTTCGAGCTCCTGCGCGACGATCCCCATGCGCTCGACGGTCCGTTCGGCGTCGCGGCGGACGCTCTGCCACTCGCCGTCCTTCTGGGCGGCCTGCCGGCGGCTGTCGTCGAGCTTGTGGCGCGACGCGTTCAGCGCGTCCTGCAGCGTTCCCTGCCGCGCGCCCAGTTCGGCCGCGCGCGCCTTGATGGCCCCGAGTTGCCGCTCGATGGCCGTCACCTGTTCCTGCCCGTCGGCGATGGCCATGCGGCGCGACAGGGGGCTGGAGGCCTGCCCCTCGGGCATCCACAGTTCGAAGCGCCCCCCCGCATGGAAGACGGCGCCGCCCAGCGTGACGACCGTGCAACCGGCGGGCATCGGCGAGGGCACCTCCTCCAGCGTGCCGGCGAGAAAGACGTTGGCCAGCAGCGCTTCGGCCGCCGGCCGGAAGCCGTCGGCCACCTGGACGTGATCGCGGAGCGGGGTCAGCCGGCCGGGGGGCGGCACCGCGGATGGGGGGGGGTGCCCGCCGGCGGCCGCCACCAGGCGGGCCCCGGCCGGACTGCCGCAGGCCAGCAGGCTGCGCAGCACGGCGGGAGCCTCGTCGGCATGGCGCAGGACGACGGCGTCGATCCAGGCGCGCAGCACCGCCTCGAGGGCCGGACGGTATTCGGCCGAGGCCTTGAACTGGCCGGCCAGGGGGCCGAGCACGACGCCTTCGGCGAGCTGCAGGGGGTTGGCGTCGTCGAGCAGCATGCGTGAGCCGCTCTGGAACGACTCGGCGCGCGCCTCCTGCTCGGTCAGCAGATCGATCTGCGCCAGGCGGGCGGCGCGCTGCGCATGCAGCCGCGCGCTCTCCTCCTGCGCCGCGCGCAGCTTCTCGGCGGTGGTCTGACGATCATCCTCCAGGACGGCCAGCGCCTCGGCATCGTCCTCGGCCTGGCGGCGCAGCCGCTGCAACTCGACTTCCAGGGCGTCCCGCTGCTCGCTGCGCGCCGCGGCCGTCTGCTGCAACTGGGCATGCTCGGCGGCGAGTCGCTCGCGCTGGATGTGGGCGTTGCGCTGGCGGGCCTCCATGGCGGCCAGTTGGTTCTGCAACTGGGCGGTGCGCCGCTCGCGCGCCAGGCCCTCGTCGCGCCGCCGCTGCAGGTCGCGGCGCATCTGCTCGATCGCGAGCCGTTCTTCGTCGACCCGCCGCTGGATGGCATCGCGCGTGCCGCGCGCCCTGGCCAGTTGCTCGTCGAGCTGCCGGCGGTCGGCCTCCAGGGTGTCCAGTCGCTCGCGGATCGTCCCGATCTGCTGGCTGGCCTCGCTCGCCTCGCGCGCGTCGCGGTCCGACCACGTCTGGTACTCGGCGATCCGCTGCTGGTTGAGCTGGATCAATTCGCCCGCGTGGGCCAGGCGGCTGGCGTCCTGCGCGGCAGCCTCGCCCGTCTCGCTGATGCGCTGCTCGTTCTCCCGGATCGCGGCATGCAGCTCGGCGGTGGTCGATTCGGCCTCCGCCACCAGGTTCTGCCCCTTGATCTCCAGGCTGGCCAGGTCGGAAAGCTCCTGGTCGAGCTCGCGCAGGCGGCCGTCCAGGGCGGCGAGCCTCCGCCGCGTGACGAACAGATCGAGGCCGCGCAGTTCGGTTTTCAGTTCCTGGTAGCGCCGCGCGCGTCCGGCCTGGCGCTGCAGCGAGCCGATCTGGCGCTTGACTTCGCGGATCACGTCGGCCAGCCGCAGCAGGTTGGCCTCGGTCTGCTCGAGCTTGCGCAGCGCCTCCTTGCGGTCGGCCTTGAACTTGGTGATTCCCGCCGCCTCCTCGAAGATCGCGCGCCGGTCCTCGGGGCGCGACGAGAGGATGGCGTCGATCTGCCCCTGCGCCATCACCGAGTAGCTGGTCGTGCCGATGCCCGTCCCCATGAACATCCGATGGATGTCCTTGAGGCGACAGGGGTTCTTGTTGAGGAAGTAGGCGCCCTCGCCGGTGCGGAACACGCGCCGCGTGACGGTGACTTCGTTGAATTCGGTCTCCAGGACGCTGTCGCAGTCGGCGAAGGTGATGCTGACTTCCGCCATGTTCATCGCGGACCGGCTGTCGGTGCCGTTGAAGATCACGTCCAGCATCTTGGCCCCGCGCAGGGCGGTGGGCCGCTGCTCGCCCAAAACCCAGCGGATGGCGTCCGACACATTGCTCTTGCCGCACCCGTTGGGGCCGACAATGGCGATCAAACCAGGCTCGAAAACGAGCTTCGTCCGATCGGCGAAGCTCTTGAAGCCGGTCATTTCTAGTGATTTGAGGTACACGGAAAATCCTGGTCACATGGCCGCCGGGCCTAATCCACCGCGCGGCAGGTAAAAGTGATATTGAAGCAGAGCGGCCGGGCAGAGTAAAGAACGGATCGCGGCATCTCGCCGCCGCCGCGCGTGCCGCGCGGCGGGGTGTGGCGAGGGCGTGTGGAGGTGTGGGAGTCGGTGAGTAAGCGGTGAATGGCAAGCAGGATGACGTCCGCGCGGCTGCGCCGCGATCAAACAATGGGGTAATGTTTTGAAGTTTTGGACGAGGCACAATCCAAGGGCAAGCATCATCGCGCGCATCCGCGTCATCCGCGACGTCCGGAGCTTTACCGCGGGGGCCGGATCTGCCATGATGCCGGTACACGACCGCGCGGAGCGCCGCGCGTGCCTGGAGCCGTGCCGATGAGCGAACAACCGAACCTGCTGTTTGTTTTTGCCGACCAATGGCGGCAACAGGCGTTTGGCTATACCGGCGACCCCAACGCCCGGACGCCCAACATCGACCGGCTGGCGGGCGACTCGATCAATTGCACGGGGGCCGTCTCGGGCTGCCCCGTCTGCACGCCCTACCGCGCGTCGCTGATGACGGGCGTCTATCCGCATCGACACCATCTGATGGTCAACGACCAATGTCTGGTCCAGCGGTATCCGGGGCCCTTCCTGGGCGAATGTCTGCGCGAGGGGGGCTATCAAACGGCCTACATCGGCAAGTGGCATCTCGACGGCCACGGACGCAAGGCCTGCGTGCCCCCGGACCGTCGGCTCGGATTCGACGCGTGGAAGGGGTTTGAGTGCTGCCACGACTACCGTCAGTCGCATAGCGCATCCAACTTCCGCCCAACGTGCCTGCGGCCCAGGCCGCTCAGGCGCGCCAGGAGCTGGCCGGCTACTATGCCTACGGCGCCGCGCTCGACGCCGCGCTGGGGCGCCTCCTGGCGACGCTGGCCGCGACTGGACTCGACCAGAACACGATCGTGGTCTTCACCTCTGACCATGGCGACATGCTCGGCTCGCAGGGCCTGTTCCGCAAGCAGAAACCGTGGGCCGAGTCGATCCGGGTTCCGCTGCTCGTGCGGATTCCCGGCGTGGCGCCGCGCCGGGAACCGGCGCCGGTCGACGCTCCCGATCTGATGCCCACGCTTCTGGCGCTCTGCGGACTGGCGGTGCCCGGGAGCGTGCAGGGACGGGATTTCAGTCGGAGCCTTCTGCACGGAACCCCGTCCGGCATCGACGCGGCGCGGCTCGCGTTGTATGTGCCGTTTCACGAATGGCGGTACGATAACGGCGGGCGTGAGTTCCGCGGACTGCAGACGGTCGACTGCACCTACGTGCGCACGCGCGATGGACCCTGGCTCCTTTACGACAACCGCCAGGACCCCGCGCAGTTGCGCAACCTGGTGCACGAACCCTCGCGGGCGGATCAGGTGGCCGCGCTCGATGCCCGGCTGACCGCCCGACTGCAGGACGTGGGCGACGACTTCGCGCCGGGACGCGACATCATCCGGCGCGAAGCCTACCGGCTGGACGCGCACGGCGACATCGCCTACGACCGCGGCACCCTTCCCGAACCGTGGCCCGACGGCGCCTGACGCGGTGGCCTCAGGACTGCTTTTGCATCAGGCGGTCGATCAGAGGGCCGCAGGAGTCGACGGTCTCGCCCTCGAAGTAGAGGCGGTGCCAGATTTCGAGGTTCAGCAGGATCCAGAGGCGGAAGTTGTGGTCGGCCTTGCCGTCCTGGTGCTCGTCGACAAGTTGCTTCACATAGGCGCCGTTGAAGGTGCCGTTGGCGACGAAACGCGACTCCCGCAGCAGCAGGTTGCGGGTGAAGTCCTTCAGGTCGGTCCGCAGCCAGATCCCGATGGGAAAACCGAACCCCTGCTTGGGACGGTCGATCAGCTCGCGCGGCATGTGGCGTGCGGCGACGCGGCGCAGGACGTGCTTGAGCGAGCGCCCCTTCAGCTTGTAGCGGCCCGGCAGCGAGGCGGCGAACTCGGTGACCTGGTGGTCGATCAGCGGCGGCCGCGCCTCGAGCGAATGGGCCATCGCCATGCGGTCCGAGATCGTCAGCAGGTGATCCGGCATGCGCGTCATCAGGTCGGTGTGCAGCATGCGGTCGATCATCTCGCCGGCATGGCCGCTGTTGAAGTGGACGAGGATCTTGGCGATGGAGTCGGCATCGGTCAACCCGGCGCGCGCCTGTTCCGTGAAGAGGCGCTGCTTGTGCTCGTCGGTGAAGCGCAGGAAGCTCATGCTCTCGGCA
>JAAYZJ010000188.1 GCA_012514915.1 Lentisphaerota bacterium
CAGCCGCCGAAACCGGCGGAGTTGGACAGCACGCACTTCAGGGAGACGGTCCGCGGGGCGCCCGTGACCAGGTCGACGCGCGCCTCGGGATCGGGCGTCTCGAAATGGAGGGTGGGTGGGATCACTCCCTCGCGGAGCGAGCAGATCGACACCATGGCCTCGATGCCGCCCGCGGCGCCGAGCAGATGCCCGACTGCCCCCTTGTTGGCCGTCACGGGGAGATGGGAGGCGCGCGGGCCGAAGAGATCCTCAAGCGCCTGGGCCTCCGTCAAGTCGTTGGCTTTGGTTCCCGTGCCATGGGCATTGACGTGGTCGACGTCGGCGGGGGTCAACCCCGCGCCGGCGATGGCGCGGCGCATGACATCGGCACTGCCGGCGGCGCGGGCGGGCGGGGCCGTCATATGGAAGCCGTTGTTGCCGGTGGCCCAGCCGCGCAGCTCGGCGAGCGGCCGTCCACCGCGCGCCCTGCAGACATCGTCCCGTTCCAGGAGCAGCGCGCAGGCGCCTTCGCTGAAGAGGGTTCCGGAGCGGTTGAGGTCGAACGGCCGGATCCGGTCACGCGTCATGGTGCGCAGCGAGCAGAGCCCGCTCCAGGCGCAGCGTGAAAGGGCGTCGTAGCCGACGACGAGGAGGCGTGCGGCGCGGCCCGCCCGGAGCAGGGAAGCGCCGTGGGCCAGCGCGGCGGCACTGGCGGCGCAGGAGAGCGACAGCGTGGCGGTGGGCCCGCCAAGCGCCAGACCCGCGGCCAGGCGGCGGGTGGTCGTATCCTGGGCGCAGGCGGCCAGGGCGGTGGCAGGCGCCTCGCCGGCCAGCGCCCGTTCGCCTTCGTCCAGCGCGCCGAAATTGGAGGCCGTGACCAGGCCGAGGTCGTCGGTTCCGCCGCCAGCCTGCTCCAACGCCTCGAGCGAGGCGCCCCACGCAAAGCCCGTCGCCAGATCCAGCGCGGGCTGGCCGGGGCGCGTGGGTGGCGTGTAGCCGCGGATTTGACCTCCGCGGGTGCAGGCCAGGCCGCCCAGGTCGAAGCGGTCGAAATCGGAGATGCCCGATTCGCCACGCAGCAGCCCCTGCCACAGCCGGTCGACGCCCGCACCGTAGGGCGTGACGGCCCCCAGACCAGTGACCCAGATGCGGACGGGCGGCGTCATGGCTGCCCCTTCATGCACAGGCCGCCATCGACGCACAGCACCTGGCCGGTGATGTAGGCGGCGGCGTCGGAAAGGAGAAAACGGACCACCGAGGCGACTTCCCCGGGACGGCCGAAGCGGCCCAGTGGAATCCGCGCGACCTGCTTGTTCCGCGCGGCGTCGGAGAGTCCGGCGGTCATGTCGGTCTCGACGGGGCCCGGCGCGACGACATTCACGGTGACGCCACTGGGGGCGAACTCGCGCGCCGCAGTGCGGGCCAGGCCCAGCAGCCCCGCCTTGGAGGCGCTGTAGGCGGCGTGCAGCACGTCGCCCGTCAGTGCGGCATCGGAGGAGATGTAGACGATGCGGCCGAAGCGCTGACGCACCATCGCGCGCGCCACGGCCTTGGTGAGGAAGAAGGCGGCGTCGAGATTGGCGGCCATGACCCGGCGCCAGGCCTCGGGGCTCATGAGCGGCAGGGGCATGGCGAGGTTGATGCCGGCATTGACGACCAGGAGATCGACCGTTCCCCAGTCCCCGATGGAGGCGAGTCCGGCCGCCAGTGCGGCGGGATCGGCGCCGTCGGCCTGCACGGCCCGCGCCTCGCCACCGAGCGCCTGGACCTCGGACACGACCGTGTCGGCCGCCTCGCCTTGTTCGCGATACTGCACGACGATGCGGCTGGGCGTCGGCGCCAGCGCGAGGGCGATCGCACGACCAATGCCGCGGGAGGCGCCGCTGATCCACGCCACGCGCTTGCCGTCGCGCGCGGGGCCGGTCATGCCTGCCGCTCCTTGAGGATACCCTCCACCACCGCTTCGGTGATGAGTTCGACGCCGGACCGGCGCTGAATGTCGGCGAGGTCGAGCCCGTGCGCCTGCGCCAGCCGCCGTGCCTTGGGCGTGGCCCGCGTGCGCCCGCCCGCGTCGGCCGGGGCGGGTGCTGTCGGGGTGGCCGCTGGCGGGGCGGCCGGCCCCCGGGAGGCAGGATGGGCGTCGGCCCGGGCTGGTGCCGTGGCCACACGCGCGCGGTAGGCGTTCAGAATCGCTTCATTGGCGGCGGGAATGCCGGGATCCGAATCGCCGGGGGCGCCGATGAGCGCCAGGATAAAGGCGATGGGGACTACGCTCTTGGTCTGGGCATGGATCTCCAGCAGGGTTCCCGACTCGGGGGATTCGAGGTCGAAGGCCGCCTTGTCGGTGGTCAGTTCGGCCAGCCGTTCGCCCGCCTGCACGGTGTCGCCCGGCTGCTTCAGCCAGGCGGTAACGGTCACATCGACAATGTTGGCGTCGAGAAAGGGTACGACAAGTCGCGTCATGGGCTTGGATGCTCCTGGCTACCAGTCTTCCGACAGCGGGAGACCGGTCGCCGTGGCGGTGGCGGGGGGGATCGGCAGCAGAAAGGGAGGAGACGGATTCCCGGCGCGGTCCCGGACGGCCAGCTTCATCCAGGCGGGATCGTCGGCGGGGAGCTTGACGAGTCCCGGGCGCAGGGCGGTGTGCGGTGCGTGCCCCCCGCCCTGCCAGTCGAGCCCGGCGATGCCGCTGGCGTCGTAGGCACGGAAGGTAAACAGGTCGGTCGGCGCCCAGGGCGCGAGGATCACCCCGGCGCGGACGTGGAGCGTCTGGGAGGACGCCGGCAGCACGATGTCGAATTCCCGAACGTCGAACGGATCCGTGACGCCGCTTTCCCGTTTCAGGAACGCGGCCACATCGATGATCAGGTCGTTCCAGCGCCCTGGCTCCCATTTGAGGTTGCCGACGACGATCTTCTGGTCGGCGGCCGTCTGGCGGTTGAACGCGAGGAAATAGGCACCCTGACGGTGCGGGCGAACGCCTCGGGGGAACTTGTCGGGCCGGAAGCGGATTTCGAACAGCGCGTTGTTGGTTCCGCCGGTGGCATCGGGAGCAAGCCGCAGGCTGAGAGCCAGGTAGCGGTGCGTCTGCACGGACCATCCGGGATTGTTGTAGACCCTGCCGACCATGCCCTCCTTGTCCGTCGTCTTGAGGGTCACATAGGGGATGCCGTTGGTATCGAGCCCGGTGCCGGCATTCATGCCGCGGTTGACCGTGAAGAGGGCGCTGGCGTTCGGCAGGCTCGGCGCCCACCAGAAGGCGTTGGTCGGCGCGGCCGGCGCAGGGAAAGTGGGGGGTGTCTTGTCGGCGGCGTAGTTCAGCCGGATGAGGGTCGAGTGCGCCGGACTGGCGTTGCCCGCGGCGTCGAGAAGCCCCTCGCCCCGTATCGCGAGCGTGGTTCCGTCGCCGCCTTTCTGGATGGCCTTGCGCAGCAGCAGCGGCCAGTTCAGTTCCAGGGTGATTCCATTGGTGCGGTAATGAACCAGGCTGGTGCTGTCGCGCGAGAAGTCGAGCGGCTCGCCGTTGCTCGAGAGATGGAACGTCTCCAGCAGAGGGGGCGCGCCCTGTCCGTCGAAGGCGAGTGTGAGAAGCGTTCCGTTCAAGCGGTTGGTCTGGACGACCGCCGACGTGATCGCGACGGGCGTGCGATCAACCAGGAACGGGAGGTCGGCCACCGGCGACCAGTCGCTGCCCGGCGCCTGCGCGCGGATGACCAGGTGATGGACGCCGTCGGGCAGGTTGCCGATGGCGATCGTCGTCCAGGTGTTGGTTGAGAACGGCGACCAGGTCGCCGCTTCACGCTGCCGGGCCGTGCGGTCATCCCAGGGCGTCGCCCCGGCGACGACGCTGTAGAGACTGGTGGCCAGGCCGCCGGGGGCCTCGTAGGCCGCGCGGAAGATGAGCGGCTGGCCGGCGGGGATGGCGGGCCCCGCCGTCAGGTCGTCGACATCCAGCGCACTGTAGCGCCCCGTCTGGTCGACGTTGGCGACCGAGCGGACGTGCAGGTCGGTGGGAGGCAGCGCGAAGCCCGAGGTCACCGGGCGGGAGAGGGTGAATCCCGAGACCTGCCCCACCCAGGTGTGCCAGGCGTCGTCCATCCGCGCCTCCGGGGCATAAGGCACGCGGCCGGCGCCCGCCTGCTTCTCGGAGAAGTGGATGATGCCGGCATTGACGGCCCGGATCGAGACGCTCGCCAGTGGATCGCCCCGGTAGCGGAATTGAAGCAGGGGCCAGCGGGCCAGGTCGTAGTTCCTGGCCAGCAGGCCGTGGAGGTGCGCCGCGCTGCCGTTGTTCGAAAAGCGGAGGTAGCTTCCCTGGCGCGGATCGTCGAAGCGGAGGGTGGGGGTGGTGGCCAGCTTGAAGTCGAGCGGGTTAACCGTGCGCGACTCGAAGTTCTGGTGGCAGGCGGGGAAGTTGGTTAGATCGAACCGAACGAGGATCGGAGGCGAAGGCCGCTTCCCAGACGCGGCGTCGAACTGGGCGGCGGGAATCATCTGAGTGAACCGGCGCCCGTCGGCCAGGGCGAGCGAGAGGCGGATGGGCTCGCCGCCGCCCGGCAGACCGCGGGGCAGGGGGACGATGAGCTCGTTGTCGGCGATCCAGGCGAGCGGCATGGCCGTGTCGTTGATCCGGACATCGTTCGCCGTGAGGAGCGGGTTGGGCCAGGGGAGGGTCGAGACCACCCGCAGACTGTGGGATGGACGGGCGGCGGGACGCGCGACCAGGGCGATCTCGCTCCCCGGCATGACGCCCCACTCGAACGTCGGTTGCGTCGGATCGAGCTCGGCCGGCAATGTCAGGCTGTTGATGCGGCCGGCGGGTGCGCGCCGAATGGCGCCCAGCAGCTCCTCGATGTTGTTCGTCCCGACGCCCGCGAAGACCGGGGGACCGCTGAAGATCGGCCGAAGGTTGCGGATGGCGTACCAGGCGCCCGGCGGGTTGCCCTGCAGGCCCTGCTGGATGTCGCTGGGCTGCAGGTTGCCGAAGCCGTCGAGCCGCACCCAAAGCCGCTTGGCGACGCCCTCGATCGGCAGCCAGGCGGTCACCGGTGTCCAGACCAGGCGTCCGGCGCCGGGGGGCGTGGCCTCCGGGTGGCGCGGCAGACGTCCAGCGAACCGGCGCGGACCGCGCTCCTCCTTGGTCCCGCAGATGTCGAACGTCAGCCACTCGACGGGGGTGAACCCATCTTTGTCCAGCGTGCCCATGGCGTATTCGAGGTTGAAGCGCGCCTCTGGATGGCGCGCGACCTCGAAGCGCCAGCCGAGCAGGTTGGTCGTCGCGATCGGGGGCAGGTCGGCCTGGGCCATGAAGGCGCCGCCGCCCTGGGGCGCGACGACGTGCATTTCGGGAGCGGTTGCGGGGCCTCGGAAGCCGATGCGGGTGTGGCTCCCGAGCTCGCCGGCATGCCAGTAGCGCTCGTGCAGGAGTTGCACGGGCCACCCGTTGATCGTCGGTCGGACGGCGCCGTCCGAAGGCTCGGGCGGCGGCGGCGCGGGCTCCGGCAGACGGCGTAAAGGGGCGAAGGCGAAGCGGCGGGGCTCGATCGTGTCGGCAGTGACCCGGACGCGGGCCACCATCATCGAGTGGCGGTAGGTCCAGATGCCGAACGAGCCGCGTGCAAGGGGATCCGGGTCGGTCGCCTCGAGGATGCGCGTGTTGTCGAAGTCGAAGGTCAGTTGGTTGCCCACGCGCCGCAGCCGCAGCGTGTACCAGGCGCCATGCACATCGCGGCCGGGGGCAACCAGGGGCTCGTAGCCCTGGCGCTTGTTGCCTTCGCGGGCACGGGGCACGGTGTACCGGTCGCTCTGGGCCAGCACCGTCCCGTTCCGGAAGAGGCGCGACCACAGTTGCGAGTGGTCGGGATCCCATCCGGCGGTCGTCAGGGAGTAGCCGCTACCGGTTGTCTCGGCGCGGTTCAGGATCGTTAGATTGAGATCGCCCACGCGGTCGTACCAGCCGTGCCGCGTCCCCGCGAAACACTCGATGCTGAAGTCGCCCGAGATGGCGTATTTCGACCATAGGGCGGCGAGCGAGTCGGCGCTTTCGCCGTTCATATGGGACCAGTCGGGGTAGCATTGGAAGCGGTTGATGACTTCCCAGTTGCCGCCGCCGATGTTCCAGTCGTGCAGCGATTCGGTGAACAGGCAGTCGAGCACAGGCTCGCGGATCACCCGTGTGAACCCGAGATGCAGGGTGTCCATGCCCTGCATCCGCATGCGCCGGCCCACGAGCGGGAAGGGGAGCCGGCAGCGCGCCAGCAGGCCGGTCTCGCACCCCAGGGTGAAGATGCCATCCATCAGACGGGCCGTGTAGAAGCGGAATTTCGGGCCGTCGGCGACGGGTTGCGATTCGGGAAACAGGTTCAGAGCGAGTTGCGCGAGCGTCTGGCTCTCTGCGGCTCCCGCCCGGCGGAGGACGACCAGGTTGTTGGTGACGGCGACTTGAAGGGTGCCGTTGGTTTCCCCCTCGGGAATCACCAGATGCAGCGTGGTGTCGGCCGCGGCGGGGGCGCGCACCTCCACCTGGCGCAGGACATCGCTCTTGTACCAGGCCAGCCCGCCGGGATACTCGAGCCACTGGCCCTCGGGGGAGGCCCAGTGGCGCATGAACGGATCGGTCACGTAGATGTTGTTCTTCTCGAACCGGTCGGTCAGCCGCATCCCGTCGCCGCGGAGGTCGGGGAGCGACACGGCGGCCTGGGTGGCGGCGGCCAGCGCGAGGCCGGACGCGCCTGTGGCCGGGGCGGGCAGCGGTGCCCAGACGACCGCCTGGCCGTCGAGACGTCCGGTCAGACTGTCGCCGGACGTGGCGTCGAGCGCCAGCATCAGCGGGGAGTTGGTCACCGGGGGCAGGGCGAAGGCGTCGAGGATCCGGTTGGTCGTCCCGGGCAACGCATGCAGCAGGGCGATCCGCAACCTGTCGGCCTGCTGCTCCACGGTCATGCGGTAGTGCGCCTGCGCCGCCGACTGCCAGCCCACGATCAGTTCGGCGCGCCAAGGCAGCGAGCGCGACGCGAGGGCAACCTCGATCCGGCGCGGCGAGTCGTTGGTCGCGCCGACGATCCGCACCACGGCGTTGGAGTCCGAGGTCTTCACCCAGTGCTCGACGGGCGCGAAGGGGTCATCGCTCGGCCGCTGGCCGGCGACCCGCCCGCTCCGCGTGGTCAGTTCGCCCACCCGGTGCCGCATCCAGGGGGCCAGGTCGTCCGCCCGCTGAACCGGACGTTCATCGTGGGTGGCGGCCAGGATGTCGTCGAAGCGGGCACCGTCCGGTGCGTCGCTGTATAA
>JAAYZJ010000189.1 GCA_012514915.1 Lentisphaerota bacterium
CCGTAGCGAAGCCCGCGCCGGCCTTTGACAATGCGTGGCTGAGCATCGAGCCGGCCGGAGGCGGTGCAGTCCGCCTGCGTGTGCGCGCGGGCTACGCCTGGGATGGGTGCACGTGGGCGCCCGATCTATCCGGCACGCGCCTCGCCAGTTGTCTGCACGACGCGGTCTACCAGTTTGCCGAGCCGATCGCCGCGGCGTCGGGCTGGAGCGTGCGCGACGTGCTGCGGTGGGGCGATCGCATCTTCATGGAGCGCATGCGGGCCGACGGGGCCGCGCGGTGGGTGGTCTGGCTCTATACGCTGGCCGTCCGTCTCCTGGGCTATGCCTACCACCAGGCGGCCAGGTGGTTGCGTGGCCGTTGATAAGCCGTGCCGGCGACACTCACCGTTCGATCCGCACCACGCCGGCCCGGCACAGGCGCGTGCGCAGGGGCGCGCCGGCGATGCCCGAGAGATCGAGACGGAACGGCATCGGGGCGTCGACCGTGAGCCTGCGGCGGCGGCCGCCGCCTTCGAACACCACGCGCACCGGCCCGCGGCAGGTGGGGACCGTCGCGTCGAAAGCCTTCAGGCCGGCCGGCTGCGGCGCCACGCGCGCGACGGCGAATCCGGGGAGCTCGGGCCGTACCCCGACGAGGAAGCGGGGGATGATGTTCGCCGGCGCCGCGCCCCAGGCGTGGTTCCAGTCGAGGTTGTTCTTGTAGCGCCAGTCCCACGCCTCGAGCGTCACGGTCGAACCGGCCCGCAGCATGTTCAGCCAGCCGCGGTCATGCCCGGCGGTCATCAGATCCAGCGCGTGATCGGCCAAGCCCAGCCGGTAGCACGCCTCGAGCAGGTATTGCGCGCCATAGACGCTGCACGCCATACCGCGCGAACGGATGAACGCCGCAGCCGTTGCGCGCGCGCTCCGCGGCAGCAGGCCGAAGGCGGCAGGGAACGCGGTGGCATGCAGCGCGGCATGGTCGGTTCCCTCGCCGTCGCGGAACACGCCGCGGGACGGGTCGAACAACTTGCGCCGCATGGCGGACGCGACGCGCGACGCGCGCCTGGCGACGCACGCGGCTTCCTCGTCACGACCGAGCGTCCGCGCGATCTGCGCGAAGAGGCGCAGATTCCACCCGTGGAAGGCGTTGACCACCGTATTGACCGGACGCATCTCGTAGCCGTCGCGCTCACCCGTTCCGCCCTGCGTGAACGATCCGGGCGGCCAGTCGACGATGTCGCGCATCGGCTTGTCGAGGTTCAGCCTGGCGAGCAGGCCGGGGGTCTGCAATCCCGTTTCGGTGCTGATGAGACCGTCCGCGCGGGCCAGCGGCAGCAGCAGCCGTTCGCGCAGCGCGTCGACGTGGCGCGCCAGCCAGCCAGCCTCGCCGGTATAGGCGTAGTCGGCCCAGGCCATGGGCGCGAAGTGGAGCGCCCATTCGGTCGGCCAGGTGGGATGGTCGAGCAGGTGCTCGAACGTGCGGCGGGCGATGTCGTACGCGCAATCGACCCCGTAGTGGCTGAGCTGGTTGAGGTAGGCATCGGCCTCGTAGGCGATGCGTTCACGGTCGCCATCGACGTAGAGGCCGAGAAAACTGGTCGCCTTGATGCTGTGCTTGCAGAGATCCCAGACGCGTGTCAGGCGCTCGTCCGAGCAGGCGAAGGTGGAAGCCGCGTCGTTGAACGGGGCATGCACCGCGAGGCGTGCAACGGCTTCGAGGGAGTCGCCGGCCGCCAGGGTGATCTCGGCATAGCGGAACGGCGTCACCTCGAAGAGCGACGCCGGCATGCGAACCGCCATCGACCCGGTGTTGCGCGCGTCGGGAGGGATGACGACCCGGCAGGTGTTCACCCCGGGGCGCAGCGCCAGCGCCACGACCCGGCACCGAATGCAGCCGGGCGGCGCGCGGTCGATCGCGCCGTCCGGCGCGAGTTTCTCGCCCAGACACACCTCGGCCGTACCCGCCGCGGCGGCGCGCACGGTCAGGCGCAGCGTGCCGAACATCGCCCGGCCGAAATCGGCGAACCAGCGGCCTCCACCGCGGGAAGCGAGCGCCGCCGGCGCCTCGGGGGTCACCAGCAGGGATTGCGAGGCGGCCTTGACCTCGACCGGCGCCGGGATGCCACCGCCTTCGATCACGAAGTCGCCCTCCCGGGCAAGCGCGGCGCCGCTGGGCGTCGACGATGGACATGGCAGTCACTCATACCGTGAATGATTGTTAATATGTTGGCCGTTTGTCAAGGCGCATCCGCATGTAAACACGCATGGAGTTGACTTCCCCCCGCCCAGCCGCCATCATGAAGACCTATCTGCGAGGCGTGTTGGAGACGAATGATGCCGACAAAACCCTTGAACATCCTGCTGATCACGTCCGAGGACAACGGCCTGGAGTTGAGTGTCTATGGCGACCCGGTCATTCATACGCCCAACCTCGACCGGTTGGCGGCCGAAGGCATGGGCTTCCGGGAGGGCTACATTACCCAGGCGGTCTGCAGCCCGTCGCGCGCCAGCATCCTGACGGGACTGTATCCGCACGAGAACGGGCAGCTTGGCCTCGCCACACACCGGTTTTCAATGCACCGGAGCTTTCCGACCCTGCCGGGCCTGCTCAAGCGGGCCGGCTACCGCACCGGACTCGTCGGCAAACTGCATGTCCTGCCGGAGGCAGCCTTCCCCTTCGATCTCTGGTGGAACGACCCGGAGCGGATCAGCTTCCAGCACCGGGATGTCAAAACCACGGCCGAGGTCGCCGGGCGCTTCATGCGGGACGGCACGGCGCCGTTCTTCCTGATGGTGAACTACCGCGACGCCCATCTTCCGTGGCTGCGCCAGGAATTCGGACTCCCGGCACGCCCCTTCGAGCCGGGCGAGGTCCGAGTGCCGCCGGCCGTGGGGATCGACACGCCGCGCCTGCGGGAGCAGGCGGCGAACTACTACAATTGCCTGAGCCGGCTGGACACGGGCATCGGCATGCTTCTGGAGGAACTCGACCGTGCCGGTCAGCGGGACCACACCCTCGTGATCTACCTGGCCGACCACGGCCCCCAGTTCTCGCGCGGCAAGGCGGCCGCCTATGAACTAGCCGTCAAAGTGCCGTTCATGCTCCGCTGGCCCGGAGCCGCCCCCCGGGGCTTGGTCGGCGGGCATCTGGTCTCGTCGGTTGATATCCTGCCGACCGTCCTCGACGCCGCCGGGCTGGCCGCACCCGGGCCGGCCGAGGGACGGTCGCTGCGACCGCTGGCTTTCGGAGAACCGGTCGCGTGGCGCTCTCACCTGTTCTGCGAATGGAACACGAGCCACCCCCATCCCTTGCCCTCGCTGCTCTATCCGCAGCGGACGGTGCGCGATGCACGCTACAAGCTGATCGTCACTCTGCTGCCCGACCGGAACGATCCGGTCGAGGACTACTACACGCAGCAGCGCCTGGTGAAGACGGGGGCCAGCCAGGTGGAGATCGACGCCGCCGATGCGTCCGTCCGCGCCGCCTACCGAGCCTGGCGGCGTCCCGCCGCCGAGGAACTCTACGATCTCGTCCGGGATCCCTACGAGTTTCATGACCTATCGTCCAGCCCGGACCATGCGCCGGTCCGCCAGTCGCTGGCATCGGTCCTGGCCGACTGGCAGCGCCGGACCGGCGATCCGCTTGCCGACCGCGGCAAGCTGGAACGCCTGCTTGACGAGGATCTGCAGGCCCAGGCCCTGCAGGGTGCGCACCGCAGCAACCCCGACTTCCAGTGGCACTACGCGAACTATCTGTATCCGACAACCCCCTAGCGCCCGGCGCCGCAGGCGACGAGACGCATATTCTAAGCCTATCAAGTGGGAGAACGATGAACACCACGCCCTTGCACCGCCTCGGCCGCGGCTTGACCGCCGGCCTGATCGCCCTGACGCTGGCCCCCGCCCGGGGGCACGCCTCCGCCTTGAGGCTGGACGACCTGCCCGAGATCGGCGTGCGCGTGCGCGTGCGGCAAGTCGACGGACGATCCGTCGCGGCGGACGAGACCTTCACGCTGCGGCTCGCGTCGCTGCCGCCCGTGACGTTCGGCGGCACCGACTGGAGTCCCTGGGCCGAGACGACACGCGAGGCCTGCGCCAGGCTGCTCGACACGTATCCCAACAAGAACAACCGTCTGCCGCAGATGCGACTGCTCGTGGCGGTCAAACCGACGGCGCAGCCGGGCGGGACGCTCGACCTCGATGTCGAGACGCGATTGCGCGACGGCGAGGTCAGCCGCATGCCCGCCGAATTGACCGGCCCCACCCTCGGCGTACTGGTCTGGCGCGGCGGCGACGACGCCCTGCACGTCGACACGCTGGCCGGGCACGGACGGCGCGTCTACGATGCCGCCATGCGGGCGGCCGTGCTCCCCCCGGCCGACCGCCCCCGGCGCATTCTCTTCGGCGAGCGCTACATCGGCGGCGACAGCGATGCGATCGCGCACCGCGAGGGGATCGAACGGCTCTGCGGCCTGGGGTTCAACGCCCTGCACGCCGTGCCGAAGCCGTTCGTGGAGCATGTCCGGGCGGGGGGCATCACGCAGCTCTGGGGCGCCGTCTACAACCCGCCGGGCTACGCCTTCAACTTCGCCACCAACCGCGCCGCCGTCTTCCGCGAATTTGTCGCCAAGCAGGTTGCGCACGCCGTCGAGAGCGGCTGGCAGCGGCCGGAGATCGCCTTGTGGGTGACGAGCGACGAACCGGGCTGGTACTACCCCGCCACCACCACCAACCTGAACGCCGATCCGCTCGCCCTGGCCGATTTCCACGCCTACCTGCGCGAACGGGGGCTGACGCCCGAAGCGCTCGGGGCCGCCGACTGGTCCGCCGTCCGGCTGACCGGGCGCCAGTCGTGCCGCGACGTGAACAGCCGCCGTCTCTTCTACTGGTCGAACCGCTTCATCCCGTGGGCTTCCTCGCGGTTCTTCGCGGAGGTGACGCGCGCCTACGAGGCCGAGCTGGGCGAAGGCTTCCCCGTGATGGTCAACTTCAACAATTTCATGGGGCGCCTCTACCAGCCCGGGCCCGTCGGCAACAACCGGGACAAAACCGATCCCGATGCGGCCATGGGGCAGCACGACTGGATGGAGTTCGGCCGGCTGCGCGGCAGCACCTGCATCGCCACGGAGGACTGGTTCGGCGATGCGTCGGCGCCACAATGGTCGTTCTACGCCACCCGGTTGCGTTCCGCCGGCGAGTTGTCGGGGGTCGGGTTCGGCGCGCTGGTGATTCCCCGCGTCTCGGGGCAGCGCCCCGAGGGGATGGCGCAGAAGCTCCTCGCGCTGGTCGGCCAGGGCGCCAAGCACATCAAATTCTTCACCTTCGGCCCGGAATACAACTTCCCCGGCAACTGCTATGCGTACAACACGCCGGTGTACCAGGCGCTGTCGCTCGGCATGGGGATCGTCGGCCGCGCCGAGGATCTGCTGGCCCCGGGGCGCCTGGTGCCGCCGGAGGTCGCCCTGCTCATGCCGCAGAGCGCCCAGCTCTGGGATCTGGAGGATCAGCGGGTCGCCTCGGGCCTGATGGACGTGACGAACACCGATCTGTTCCGTTCCCACATGGCCTACCACGCCGAGACCTACGGCATCCACCTGGCGCTGCAGCATGCCGCGATCCCCGTGCAGGCCATCGACGAGGAGACCTGCGCCGATCCGTCGCTGAACCGCTACAAGGTTGTGTTTGTCACGGCCCCCGATCTGCCGCAGGAGGCGGCCGAGGGGCTGCTGCGCTGGGTGCGGGCCGGCGGCACGCTCGTGCTGACGGCGGGCAGCGGGCTCCACGACCGCTACCATCAGCCCATGGAGATCCTGTGCGAGGCGGCGGCCAGCACACCCGCGCAGGCCGTGCGGCCGCTGCTCAGCCGCCTGCAGGCGCTCGAACCGGGCGGCAGCGTGACGGCCGGCACGAACACGGCGGTCTTCTTCGGCGCGCGCGAGCGCCTGACGACGGGCGAAGCCGGCGTGCAGGCGACCTTCGACGACGGCTCGCCGGCCGTGACGGCGCGCGCGCTGGGGCGGGGACGGATCCTGCGCGTGGCGGTGTATCCCGGGCTCTGCTACCGCCGCAGCGCCGGGCAGACGACCGGTGGACTTCCCTCGGGCTTCGATCCGTTCTGGCGCGACCTACTGCTGCACCCCGTGCGTGCCGCCGGCGTGGTTGCGCCGGTCAAGCTGGACCGCCCCCTGATCGAGGCGCCCGTCCTGACCAGCGCGGCGGGGACCGCCGTGACGCTGCTGAACTGGCACGGGGAGCCGCAGCGCGGCGTCCGCGTCGCCGTCCGCACGATGGCGCGACCCGCCCGGGTCGTGTCGGCCCGCTCGGGGCCGGTGCCCTTCGAGGTGCAGCCGGAGGCCGCCGGCGGCGACGCGATGGTCACGCGCTTCACCGTCGACCTGGGCGACGTGGACGTGATCTCCCTGCCGGCCAACTGATCCGTGTGCGCGCGGGCGGGGCGGTGCCCCGCCCGCGCCCGGGTCATGGCAGGATGCGGGTCGCCAGGGCGATGTCCCGGTCGGCCGCGACCTGCCGTTCGGGGCGCCAGGCGAGCTGGCGCGCGCCGTCGGGCGCGTGGATGGTCGCCTCGGCAAAGGTGCGCTTGCCGAAGTGGGTGGCCAGGACGTCGAGCTGGTTGTCGGCGCCGAGCCGGGCTTGCCAGAGATGAGCCTGCACCCAGGGGAGGAACTGCAGGCTGGCCGAGGTGCCGTGATCGCCGCCGGTCTGCCCCCGGCCATCAAAGCTCTCGGCCCAGGCGTCGAGGTAGTCGGCCCGGTTGAAGCGCGAGGCGCAGTAGCCCATGAGCCGCGCGATGTTGTCCTGGTGCCAGCGGGGACGGGACGGCATCGTCTCGATGGGCCCATCGCTGCTCTGCTGGTGCCGGCGCTGGCCCCAGTAGTCGTGCTGGTAGCCCCAGGAAAGGACGCCGTCGCGGTCCGTCCGTTCGGCCATCAGCCAGTCGGCGAAACGCCGGACGCAGTCGACGAGGGCCGGCTCGTCGCCGATCACCTCCAGGTAGTCGATCACGCCGTTGATCGCCAGCAGGCCCATCCAGGGCTTGGAGATGTAGCCGCCCCACTGGTGGATCCCCGTGCCGCCGCCCTGGTCGCCGAAGCTGCCGTTGGGGCGCTGCACGTGCGCCACGGCGCGGGCGCCCTCGAGCGCGATGCGCCTGAAGTGCGGATTGCCGGTGTAGCGGTAGAGCAGGACCGCGCTGCGCACGAAGCAGGCATCCCGGCCGACGGCCATCCGCGGCCAGGCGTTGCGATGCATGCGGTTGGCGGCCTCGACGACCTTCTCGGCCGTGTCGAACAGGAAGTCGTCGCCCGTCTCGAGGAAGGCGGCCAGCGGCCCCTGCACGCGGTTCATCGGCAGGGCGAAAGCGATGGGCGGGTAGCCGTGCATGCGGGCGACGTTGGCGGCGTGATCGATCACCACGTCGTTGAAATGGTAGGCGGAGCGCATGGCGAGGTCGTAATCGCCGGCATCGCCATAGCGCCAGGCGGTCAGAAACTGCGCGTAGGGAATCTCGCCTTCCCAGCCCGGTTCCAGACGCGGATGCTCCGGCGTCCGGACGCCGCCGCGCGCCACGCCGCCGTCTTCGAACCCGCCCTCGATGTGCGCGTGGCGCAACCACGCGCGCCCGCTCTCGATCTGGTCTTCGCCGCCGCTGTAGACGGGCAGCAGCGGGGCCGGCGTGAACTCCTCGCACAACCCGTACCACCAGTCGGGCGCCAGGTAGCGCGCCACGCGCGGCGACCGGTCCGACAGGCTGAGGCTGAAGCGGAGCGTCCGCGACATGCCGCGGAGAATCGTCTCCTCCTCGGCATGCAGGATGTAGCCTTCGCCGCAGCGCTGCGAGGCGCACAACCCGCCGTACAGCTCGCAGCCGCGGTAGGGCTGCCAGATCAACTGATTCCCGACGCGGTCCATCCGCCCGGGCTGCTCCGGCGTCGCCAGCCGCGCGACGTCGGAGACATCGAAGCGGACGGAACCGAGCGCGAAGGTGTTGCGGGTGCCGTCCCAGATCCCCGGCAGGTCGGCCGGGATGGCGGCTTCGTCGTCGCACCAGAACCCGATCACCGGCACCGCCGGCTTGAGATCGCCGCCTTCATCGACGTACATGCTGTTGATGTGGCGGGCAAAGACTTCGCAGACGCCGTTGGCATGCATCCGCACCTGCACATGGCCGTACAGCCAATGGTGCTTGTGCAGCCAGGGATTCAGATAGTTGGTTCCCTTGCCGCCGCCCTTGACGCTGTGAACCAGCGGGATGGCGCCGCCCATCTCGATGGTCCGGCAGGTTGCCGTCTCCTCGCGGACGACCAGGCGGCAGGCTTCCCACCAGTGCCAGTCGGCGCCGGTCCGCAGCCCCATGGCGATCGCGACCGAGCGCCCCTGGTGACGCAGGCGCAGGCGGTGCCGCTCCCAGCCGTAGAACGGATCGGGGCTGCTGGCGAAGCATTCGCTCTCGGCCTCGGGCAGCGGCCCGGCTGGCTGGGCGGCGGCTTCGGCGAGCCGCAGGCTGGCCGGCGCCTGGTCGCCGCCATCCGCCACCAGCAACAGACGCCGCGGGCAGCCCTCGGGGGCGTCCGGCCACTGACCAAGCGGACGACCATACGTCGCGGCACCGCCGAGCGCCAGCGGCCGCGCCGCCGCGCGGGGCCAGGGCAGCGAGGTGATCCAGAGCCCGGCGGGCTCGTCGCCACCCAGCCGCTTGAGCGGGATATTGGCCACATCCATCGTCCATCCGTTTCCGGTCAACGCATCCATACGTGTTCCTTGGGCTGTCTGAAAAAACGGGGGGAATGGTAGCGCGCCCGCACCGCGCGCGCCAGTGAAATCGGAAGCTTGACGGAACGCGGCTCGCCACAGGGGGGCGCGGCACGCGCATGGAGAAGCGGGCGGCTGCGATGGCCGTGTTACGAAGAGTCGCATATTAGTTTTTCGACAGGATGACAGGATTCAAAGGATTTTCGGGTGTTCAATGTAAGGACTATAACGCGACACTTAGTAAGGCCTAAGAACCCACGGTGTCGCGAGCCGCGCGCAGAACACCTGATGGAGATTCTGGTGCGTCGCGCGGGGATCGAGCTGAAATGTCCATTTGTCCCGCAAGAGAACAGCTCAGAGACACCCCAACCGATTACGACTGTATTCGGTTGATGGCCGGGGTGTGCGATGGTTGCGCATAAAGCAGTGGGCTACAAGGGGCTACGGCAAGGCGTATGTGACTGCGTGCAACCGCGCGAATGTTGCGCCTCCAGCAGTTGTTCGTGCGCGAAAC
>JAAYZJ010000190.1 GCA_012514915.1 Lentisphaerota bacterium
GCCAGCGCGCGCGCGGACGCTCGGCGGCGCGCAGCACCTCCGCCAGCGTCCGCTGCCCTTCGCGCAGCATCATCAGGAGCGCGATCTGGCCGGCCCGAGGCGCCAGGCGGCCGGCCCGGGCGACCAGCGTGTCGAAGAGCAAATCCCGGTCGTAGCGGGGATAGAGATGCACATGGGCGTCGAGGAAGATCATGCCGGCCATCAGGCGGCGGCCGGGCCGTTCGGCTGCGACCCGTCGCAGGGGTTGGCGCCGATCTGCTCGGCAATCGTGTCGCTCATGTCGTTGACGATCGCCGAGGCGCCGACGCGGATGGCGTTGTAGATGGCGCGGTGGCTCGACGCGCCGTGGGTCACGATGCACACCCCGGGCACGCCCAGCAGCACGGCCCCGCCATACACCTCGGGATCCATCCGCTTTTTCATCGCCTTGAGGGCGCCCTTGAGCAGGATGGCGCCGAGCATGCGGACTGGATGGCGGAAGAACTCCTCCTTCATCCAGAACCCGATGGCATGGGCGACGCTTTCGGTCGTCTTGAGCACGACGTTGCCGACGAACCCGTCGCAGACGATCACATCGGTCTCGCCCTTGAACAGGTCGTGCCCCTCGACGTTGCCGCGGAAATGGATCGCCTTGCAGCGGTTGAGGAGCTGAAAGGCCTGCTTGGTCACCTCGTTGCCCTTGCCGTCCTCGGTGCCGATGCTCAGCAGGCCGACGCGGGGCGAAGGCTGGTGCAGCACGGCCCGCGAATAGGCGCTGCCCATGATGGCGAACTGGACGAGCCAGTCGGCCTCGCAGTCCATGTTGGCGCCGGCGTCGATCAGCACCATCGGCCGGGCGTTGCGAGTCGGAAGGATGCAGGCGATGGCCGGTCGCTCGACCCCCGGAATCCGCCCGAGGCGGAAGAGGGCCGCGGCCGAGACGGCGCCCGAATTGCCGGCCGAAACCATCGCCTGGGCCTCGCCCGCCTTGATCAGATCCATGCAGCGGCTGATCGAATTGTCGCGCTTGCGCCGCACGGCGGCGGCGGGCGCCTCGGCCATGTCGATGGTCTCGGAGGCATGCACGATGGCGAGATGGTCGCCGAGCGCCGCGCCGTGCTTGTCGAGTTCGGCGCGGATTGCCGGCTCCTGCCCGACCATCACAATCTGGCGCACCCCCCGCAGTTCACGGAGGTGGGCAACCGCATCGAGGCACCCCTTGACGGTCTCGGCGGGGGCGTGGTCGCCCCCCATGATGTCAACCGCGATACGCATAGGAACAGGCTCCCGGCACGGCGGCGGGCCGGGAGCGGCGTCCGTGCCTGATGGTTCGGCGGAAACCGCAGTTAATCAGCCGCCTTGACGGTCAGAACCTGCCTGCCGCGGTAGAATCCGCAGGAAGAGCAGACGCGGTGGGCGCGCTGCGGCGCGCCGCAGTTGGCGCAGGCGCTCGCCTGCGCAACTTCGGCCTTGATGTGCGCCTTGCGCTGGCGCACGCGCATCTTCGATTTTTTGCGTTTCGGTACGGCCATCGTCTCAACTCCATCCTTCGGACCGCCCGGCGCGCGATTCGAGGCGCGTCGGCGCGTGTTCCTGTTCGTCAACCACCAGACGTCCGGCTGTCGCCAAGTCCATCCAGAGTCCCCCAGCGGGCATCGGAGGGCGGCTTGCATCCGCAAGGCCCCCGATTCAAATCCGCGCCGCACACGGGGCACAGCCCCCGGCATTCCGTCCGGCAGAGCGGATGGTTGGGTAGTTGGATAAGAATACCTTCCCGGAGCTCCGGGGTCAAGTCCACGAACGTCTGCTCGCCGGGCTGGACGGC
>JAAYZJ010000191.1 GCA_012514915.1 Lentisphaerota bacterium
CCGACGAGATAGTCGACCATCTCGTCGAGCAGCGGCCTGAAACGCGCCTCGCCAGTCACGTCGACCAGACAGGCGAGCAGCAGGACCGCCCAGCCGATCTCCCGGTTGAACCCCCAGTGGATCGCCCGCAGTTCCGGGTCACCGAAATTCTCCAGGGTCTTGTCGCCGAGGGCCAGCGCGATTTCAAGTGCATCGGGATCGCCGCTGAGACAGTAGTATTCGAGCAGCCCCTGCGTCCAGAAGTGGCTGGGATAGGCACCGGTGGTGGTATGGCGTGCCGAATGGGCCGGCGTGGCCCGGTGCAGCCAGCGGTGGTCGGAATAGTGCAGGAAGTCGACCTCGATCGTGTGTCGCGCGCTGAGACGCAGGGTGTTCCAGAGCTCGCACCGGCCCGTGCGCATGAGTTCGGCGGCAAGGGCGTGGATCACGTCGTACTCGTTGTTCGTCCAGACCGGCTCATGAAGGTCGAGATAGGTCTGGGTCGGCCGGCCTTGCGGGAAGAACCGGGGAACCGCGGGGGCGCCATCGAGTGGCGGCACCTTGGACGCGTTGATGGCGGCATAGCTGCTGTTGTAGTGCGAATCGGTGTCGCCCACGTCGAACTTCGTGCAGGGCATGTCGAGGCGGACCAGGCTGCGCAGGTTGCTCTCGATGCGGAAGTGTCGCCCTGTCGGCAGGGCATGCTCCTGCCGGAAGGCCCGGCAGTGCGCGACCCAGTCGGGATCGACTGCGGCGCGCCCCTCGTGCTGCAGGGCGGCCAGCAGGGCTGCCACGCCCTTGGGCGCCTGGACCGGCGCGTTCGACAGTTTCGCCGTGCCGGCCCCGACCATGTCACTCCCGGGAAAGGCGAGGAAGACCGCCTGACAGCGCGACCGGCCCTGCGGCAGGTCGAGCGTTCCGGCCGTCGCGGGCCACAACTCGGCCGACAGCCGGTTCCCTTCGCTCACCAACCGGTTCGGACGCGCCGCGAGAAAATCCTGGATGCGCAGGTAGACGCTCCGGTCGGCATCCCCCACCCCCAGCCAGTCGTGCGTGTCGACCAGCGGAGGATTCAGATAGAAGGGATAATCGACGTCGTCAAGCAACATCGCGGGATCTTCGACAGACGGTGCGCCCCGGTCAAAGTCGGCCACGATTGCAACCCGCCCGGGGTTGAAGACATGACGGCTGACATTGAACACGCCGTAGGCCCGTTGGATGAAATGCCGGTGCGTCTGCGCCGCCAGCCGCCAGGCGGAGTCGAGCGCGATGCGGCGCACCGTCATCGACGGCACGCCGCGCTGCAGGTTGAAATAGTGACAGTCGAGCCGCACGGCGGGCCAACCCGCCCAGATCTCGATGCCCAGCCGGTAGTGAAGCCGGCAGGTGCCGTCCGCCTCGACGAGTTGCCCCGACACGCGGAGCCGCACGCGCAGGGGAGACGACTCGATCACCTGCACAGTCCTCTTCTGCTCATATCGCGTTGAGGCGTCATCGACGCTCAGGCACAAATCCCCGGGGTGCTCCAACCGGGGCACGCCGTCGCAAACCAACTCGCCCAAGATACCGGGGCCCGCCTCACAGACGACCATGTGCAACCGGTCACTGTCGATGATCCAGCGGCCATCCACCTGGGTCAGCCGCACCTCGGGCTGGGTCGGCACGGTGTCCGGGTTCACCACCAGGCGATGCGTCCCCGCCTCGCGCGCACCGAAGCTGACCAGCAGCCAGCGGACCGAGCCATCGGGCCACTGCGCCAGCGGACGGCCGGCGGCCGGACGCCACTCCCCGCCGGGCGCGACGACAGCGAGTCGATCGCCGGGGCACATCATCCCACGTGGCAGCGGCACGCCCTGCGACACCGGCAGCCCGCAGGCGGCCGTATCCCCATAGGCGACGTTGATGACACAACCGGTTGAATCTTCATGCATAGCGTCAACTTCCTCGAACGCAAAATAAGGCACCACTATAGGGTTTCGATGTTCAGTAGGCAAGCGATGGCATGCTTGCGGGCATGCTTGCGACCGGATTTTTCATGACTTCGGCCCCTGAATGGCGTATCATTTCCAGCTTGTCTTGCCCGCCTCCGCTGATCCGACCCTTTTAGGTAATGCCGATGAAAACACGGAACCTGCCGCGCATCCTGCTTGCCCTGCCATGTTTGCTGATGTCCGGCTTTAGTCTACATGCTGAAAGCATCGTCTGGACCAACACGGCGGGCGACTGGCACCGCGGGGAGAATTGGAACCTGCTGCGTCCGCCAGCCACCGGCGATGACGTGGTCATCGCCGATGGGGCCGACATCCTGCTAACCAACGCCACGCCGCTGCTGCAATCTTTCACCCAGACCGGCGGCAGGCTGACTTTCAGCAACTGGACGACGCGCCTGCAGGCCGTCACGGTCAGACTCGATGCCGGCACCCTCACGCATACCGGCCCTTCCGGAGTCGACGAAATGTCCAACCGAGTATGGATTGCCTGCACCGACTTCACTCTCGGAACCAACGCCAGCATTTCGGTCGATGCCCGCGGCTACAAGGCCGCGCAGGGCCCCGGCGCGGGCGGCAGCAGTTCCGGCGGCGGCGGTGGCGGGCATGGCGGCATCGGCGGTCTCCCCTACGGAAAATCACCACTGGCGCGCGGCGCCGCC
>JAAYZJ010000192.1 GCA_012514915.1 Lentisphaerota bacterium
ATGCCGAACTGGTGCACCTTCATCATCGCCTCGATCAAATCCGGCGGCGCGCAGACGAAGCCGAGCCGGAAGCCCGTCATCGCCCAGGCCTTGGAGAATCCCCCCAGAAAGATGGTGCGCTCGCGGATCTCCGGCCGCATCGCGACCGAAACACGCGGCACGTCGTAGGTCAGCTCCGAATAGACCTCGTCGGTCAGCAGCAGCAGATCATGCTCGACGACGAAATCGGCGATCATCGCCGCGTCCTCGGCCGTCAGCACGGCCCCCGTCGGGTTGCAGGGGAAATTGATCAGCAGGGCGCGGGTCCGCGGGGTGACGCTGGCCTCCAGGGCGGCGCGGGTGAGGCTGAAATCCTGTGCGGCGTGCGTTTCGACGGCGACCGGCACGCCATGCGCCAGCCGGATCAACGGGGCATAGGCGACAAAACAGGGTTCGTGATAGAGGACTTCCTCGCCCGGCGAGAGCGTGGCGCGGATCGCCAGGTCGAGCCCCTCGCTGACGCCGACGGTGACGAGTGTTTCCGTGCGCCAGTCGTAGGCGAGCCCGGCATAGGACTGCTTCAGGTAGCGCACGATGGACTTGCGCAGTTCGCCGAGGCCGAGGTTGGCCGTGTAGCGGGTCGCGCCGTGCTCGATCGCCGCGATGGCCGCCTCGCGGATATGCCAGGGGGTCACGAAATCGGGTTCGCCGATGCCGAGGCTGATAATATCGTTGCGCGTCGCGACGATATCGAAGAAATCACGGATGCCCGAACGCGGTAGGTCGCGGACATGCGCCGCGACGAAGTCACGGGACGACTTGGAGGCGTTCATCACGGTCCTGTTGTTCCAGCAGGACGCCCTGGTCCTTGTAGGTCTTGAGCATGAAATGCGTGGAGGTTGAGAGGACGCCCTCCATGTTGGCGAGCTTGGAGCTGACGAACCGGGCGACCTCCTGCAGGTTGCGCCCCTTGACGAAGAGCAGCAGGTCGAACCCGCCCGACATGAGAAACATCGACTCGACCTGGTCGAACCGGCTCACACGGTTGGCGATCCGGTCGAAGCCGCCGTCCTGCGCGGGGCGGATGCGCAGCTCGATCACGGCGCGGACGCTGTCGTCGTCGACCAGCTCGGTGTTGATCACGGCCTGATAGCCGCGGATCACACCGCGCGCTTCATAATCGGCGATGCGGGCCGCGACCGACGCGGGCGTTTCGCCCAACTGCTGCGCCAGCGCCTCGAGCGGCAAGCGCGCATTCGCCTTCATGAGTTCCAATAGCCGGTCCATCGTTCCGTCCCACCCCTTCCTGCAGTGATCCACTCATCCGCGGTTCAATTCCCGGCTGCGCCGGGCCGCCGCGCGCAGTGTCCGCCCGACAGCGTTCCGGACCGACGAGCGTTCCAGCACGGCCAGTCCCGCCGCCGTCGTGCCTTTCGGCGAGCAGACGGCCTGGATAAAGGCGGCCGGATCCTGGGCGGTTTCGCCCAGCGTGCGGGCGGTGCCCAGCATGGTCTGGCAGGCCAGCAGCCGGGCGGCCCCGGGAGGCAGGTTCAGCGCCGTTCCGGCATCGGCCATGGCCTGCATGAAATAGGCGAAGAAGGCGGGCCCCGACCCGCTCAAGGCGGTGACGGCATCGAACAGCGGCTCATCGAGCTCGATCGCCTGCCCGCAGCTTCCGAGCAGCCGGGCCACCCAGCGCCGGTCGGCCGCGCGCGCGCGGCTACCCAGCGCGAAGGCGCTCATCCCCTCGCCCACGGCGACCGCGAGGTTGGGCATGACGCGCACGACCCGCGCCTGCGGGCCCGCCAGTTCCTGCAGGCGCGCCAGGGTTTTGCCGGCGGCGATGGAAACGAGCAGATGCCGCCGCGCGAGCGACGGCGCCAGCGCCAGCAAGGCCGCATCGAGGTCCTGCGGCTTGACGGCGAGGACAATCGTATCGCAGGCCGCCGCCAAGTCGGCCGGGCAGGTTGTGACCTTGACGCGGTACCGCCGCCGGATCTCCGCGCGCCGCGCGTCGACCGCCTCGCAGGCAATCAGTTCCCGCGGCCGGCAGCATCCGGAGCGGATGAGCGCGGCGAGAATCGCCTCGCCCATCTTGCCGGCCCCCAGAAACCCGACTTGGTGTGGCGATGGTTGCATGCGAATCAATACCCGCGCGAGGCCAGCTTGTTCTGGATTTCGACCTGAAACGCCTGCAGATCCTCGGTCGATGGCCGGTAGCCGGGCTGACTGACCGAGGAGAGGCCGAGGCGACCCATCTGGTCAAGCATCCACTTGGCGGTGACGCCGTCGGAGAAGGTCACACCGCCGCTGGCCAGCGCGCCGGCCTGGACGACGCGGTCGAGCGAGACCGAGACCGCGCCCCCGAAACCATCGTCCGTGCCATGATCGTCAGGAGCGCCCGGTCCGGCGGCGGCATCGCCATCCGGCGTTGGCGCTGCTGCCTTCGGCTCCGGCCTGTCCTTGACCTTGGCACCCAGTTCCAGCACCAGCAGTCGGACATCCATGTAGGTCATGGATATCCCGTGCTCCTCGCGCAGCCGCTTCTGGACATCCGCGAGGCTGGCGCCCGCCTCGATCCATTCGCGCAAGTCCTGTTTTTGCTGTTCATTAAGCGTCATGCCGTCGTCTCCCGTGTATACAGGGGTATCTTCCCAAA
>JAAYZJ010000193.1 GCA_012514915.1 Lentisphaerota bacterium
ACCGAAAGGCTGATTGACGCACGGGAGACGCTGGCCTATCATCAACCCCATTGGCTGACCCGGAGGGGTACGGCCGTATCTGTCTATGATCAGCATCATCATCCCCACGCTCAATTCGGAGCGGACGCTCGAGGCGTGTCTGCACGCCATCCTCGCGCAAGATCTGCCCCGCAACCGGTATGAGATCGTGGTCGCGGACGCCGGTTCGACCGACCGCACGCTCGACATCGCGCGCGGGTGCGGTGTCGACATGATCGTTTCCAACCCCCTCCAGACGGGCGAGGCCGGCAAGAGCGCCGGCATCCGGGCCTCGACCGGCGACCTGATCGCCCTTGTCGACAGCGACAACATCCTCCCCGATCCCGGCTGGCTGGCCCGCATGTCCGCCCCGTTCGATGATCCGGCCATCGTTGCCAGCGAACCCATCGCCTATACGGTCCGCCCCGGCGACCCCGACTTGACACGCTATTTCGCCCTTCTGGGCATGAACGACCCGATCTGTCTCTTCACCGGCAACTACGACCGCCTCAGCGCCGTCACGGGCCAATGGACCGGGCTCGATGTCCCGCAGCAGGACCGGGGCGATTACCTCGAACTCACCCTGACGGAGCAGGCCCTGCCGACGATCGGGGCCAACGGGTTCGTCTTCCGCCGTCCGCTCCTTGAGCAGGTCGACTGGGATCCATATTTCTTCGACATCGACATCATGCACCAGGCCGTCCGCGCCGGCCTCAACCGCGTGGCCAAGGTCAAAACCGGCATCGTCCACCTCTATTGCGCCCGACTGGGCGATTTCGCCCGCAAGCAGCGCCGCCGCATCCGCGACTTCCTCTATTTTACGGCGGAAAACCAGCGCACCTACCCCTGGGCGCGGCAGCGGCGGCTGGGCATCGTCTGGTTTGCGCTGGCGACGCTTCTCGTTCTTCCCGTCCTCGCCCAGGCGATCCGGGGCTATGCCCGGCACCCCGACCGGGCCTGGCGCTACCATCTGCCGGTCTGCTGGATCACGCTGTGGATCTATGGCATGGCCACCCTGCGGAAGCTGCTGGGAATCAAACAGGCGCCCGTCGCGCGCGACACGTGGCAGGAGACGAAACGCGCATGAAGATCGTCTGGATTCTCAACGGCTGCGGTCTCGAGTCCGGTTCGATCACCGGCTCGCCGCTCCGCTTCCAGGCCGTCTCGTCGCGCTGGCAGGCGCTGACGGCGGGGCCGGAGCAGCATCTGATGACGACCTCCGGTGGCGAAGCCATGCTGCGGCGCATGGGATGCACCCTCCCGGCGACGCGCTTGCCGGCCGCCCTGCTGCTGCGCCGCGAACCCTGCAAGGCGTTCCGCTTCTGGTCCTATGTCGTGACGGCCGCCGCCGCCCGGCTCCGGCCGGGCCGCCTGCCGACGGGCGATGTCGTCATCACCGTCAGCGACTATTTCTGCGACATCGTCCCGGCCTTGCTCCTGAAGGAGCGCCACGGCTCCCGCTGGATCGCCTGGATCCACCACCGCGAGCGCCGGCCGGCGGAACGTCCCGGCAACCGGCTCGTCAACACGATCACCTGGCGCATGCAGGCGTGGAGTTTCCGGCAGATCGCGCGCCATGCCAACCAGGCCTGGGTCTACGACTCTGACGCCGGCGACGAGATCGCCCGCCATCTCCAGGGGCTCGGCATGGCGCCGGAGCGGATTCGACGCATGCGCTGCGGCATCGACCTGGCCGCGATCCGGCGGGCACCCGAACCGCCGGCGAAAACGGTCGATGCCGTCATGATCGGCGTGCGTCCCAACAAGGGCGCCTTCGATATCGTGCCGGTCTGGCGCGAGGTTCAGCGGCTGCGGCCGGGGACGACCCTGCGGCTCATGGGCGGCCTCTCCTGCCGTGAGCAGGTCGCGGCGCAAATCGCCGCCGCCGGGCTCGGCGACGTGATCTCCTGGTTTGTCCCGGAGGGTGGCTGGCTGCCGCCCGAAGCCCACTTCGCCAAGATCAAGGAGGCGCGCATCCTTTTCGCACCCAGCCGCGAGGAGGGGTGGGGGATCGCCCTGGGCGAGGCGATGGGATGCGGCCTGCCGGTCGCCGCCTACGACCTGCCCGTCTACCGGCGCATCTTCGGCGACGCGCCGGCCGTCGTCCCCGAGGGCGACACATGCGCCCTGGCCCGGACGATTGTTGCCCTGCTGGATCATCCGGAACACTATGCCGAACATCGGCGCCGCGGCCAGGCCTGCGCGGAGACGGACGACTGGGATCGGATTGCGGCCGACGACTGGCCCCGCGCCGGTTCCTTGGAGAATGAGCAACCATGAAAGCCATTGTGATCGACCAGGCTCGTCGTCTGGTCTGGAGCGAAGTCCCCGATCCGGTGCGCCAACCGGACGAGATCGTGATTGATGTCCGCGCCGCCGCGGTCAACCGGGCCGACTTGATGCAGCGGGCCGGCAACTACCCCCCGCCGCCCGGCTGGCCCGCCTGGCCGGGGCTCGAAGTCGCCGGAACCGTCGCCGAGGCGCCGCCGGCGTCGCGCTGGCGCGTGGGCGACCGGGTTTGTGCCCTGCTGGGCGGCGGCGGCTACGCAGAGCGCGTGGCGCTCCCGGCCGACATGGCCCTGCCGATTCCCGCGGGTCTCGACTGGAACGCCGCCGCCGCGATCCCGGAAGTCTGGGCCACGGCCACCCTCAACCTGGTGATCGAGGCCGGCATGAAGGCCGGCGACACGGTGTTCATCCAGGCTGGCGCCAGCGGCCTCGGGCTGGCCGCCATTCAGCTGGCGAAAAAGGCCGGCGCCAAGGTCGTCACCACCGTCGGCACGGAGGAGAAGGGGGCCTTTGTCAAGACGCTGGGGGCCGATATCGTCGTCAACCGCAAGACCGACGCGATCGGCCCGGTGCTCGAGGCGCATCCGGTCGACATCGCGCTCGATTGCGTCGGCGGGCCGCAGATGGGCGAGCATGCCGCCAAGCTGGCGCCCTGGGGCCGCTGGATCGTCATCGCCGCGCTGGCCGGCGCCCGCACGGAGCTCGATCTCGTTGCGCTGTACCGCCAGCGCATCCGCATCATCGGCAGCACGCTGCGCAGCCGCACCTCCGCCATGAAGGCCGACATTCTCCGCCGGATGGAGGCCGAGTTGTGGGAAGCGTTCGCGGCGGGCACGCTCCGCTCGGTGATCTACAAGACGCTGCCGATCACGGCGGCGGAGGAGGCGCACGCCATCCTCGAGCGGAACGAGAACATCGGCAAGGTCGTGTTGACGGTCTGAATCCATGATCAGGGGGAAACCATGAGTACGTTCAAGGGAAAGACGGCGATCGTGTCCGGCGCGGCGCTGGGCATGGGCAATCTCATCGCGCGGCGCCTGGCCAGGGCCGGCGCGAACGTGCTGCTGACCGATGTCGACCGCGCGCGGATTCAGGCGACCGCCCGCGAAATCCGGGCGGCGGGCGGCGCCGCCCGGGCGCTCCGGGTGGACGTGCGGCAGTATGCGGAGGTCGAGCGGGCCGCCGCGCTGGCGCACAAAACCTTCGGCCGCGTCGACCTGCTGCTCAACTTCTGCGGCGGCTCGCCCTCGCGCGTCTTCGGGCGCAGCGAGCCCTTCGCGCAGCGCGATCCGGCCCTGCTGGAATGGGGCATCGACGTCAATCTGCGCGGGCCGCTCTACTTCTGCCGCGCGGTTTTCCCCCGCATGATCGAGTCCGGCGGAGGCGTGATCGTCAACATCGGCTCGATCGACGGCGTGACCGGCTCCGGCGCGGTCGAGTACAGCGCCGCGAAAAGCGGCATGGACGGGCTGACCAAGTCCCTCGCGATCGTCGGCGCCCCGCACGGCATCCGCGCCGTCTGCGTGGTGCCGGGCCCCGTGCTGACGCGCCCGGCGCTCGCCAAGATGAAGACGCTGCTCGGACGGGCCGCCGAGCCGCGGGAACTGGTCGACTTCATCCTCTATCTCTGCTCCGGCAAGGGCGCGTTCGTCAACGGCTCGTGCCATCTGGTCGACGGCGGCCGCGCCTGCCTGGCCGGTGTCTAGGCGCCTGGCCGTCCTCGAGGAGTCCGATGATGACCGCTGCACGGCATGACCGCCCCCGGCGCGTGGTTCTGGTGTTCGACACCTCCCGCCCCATGTATGGTTTACACGGCCTGCACGCCGCCTTCCGCGGCTTGCCGGGTGTCGAGGTCACGGCCATTGCCGATCCAGGCGAAGCCACGGCGCGGCGGGCGGCGGCCATGGAGATTTCGGGTGCGACGCGCCACTATGCCGAGGTCGAGACGATGTTCGACCAGGAGCGGCCCGACATCGCCGTGATCTGCTCGCGCCATCCCGACGAGCACCTGGCGCCGATCCGCGCGGCCGCCGCCCGCGGTATTCATCTCTTCTGCGAGAAGCCGCTGGCGGCGACGGCGGCGGCGGCGCGCGAAATCGCGGCGCTGGCGGCCGCCAGCGGGATCAAGCTCGCCGTTGTGCATCCCGCGCGCTTCGACGCCGCCTTTCTCGAAATGAAGCGGCTGGTCGAGAGCGGGGCCATCGGCCGGCCGCTGACGGTCATCGGGCGCGGCAAATGCGACGCGCGCGGGGGAGGGGAGGATCTGATCGTCCTCGGCACGCACATTCTCGACCTGATGGTCTTCTTCCTGGGCAAGCCCCTCTCCATCATGGCCGACATCCAGGTTGACGGCCGTCCCGCCACGCCCGCCGACTGGCACGCCCCCACCGAACCGGTCGGGCCGGTGGCAGGCGACGACATCCTGGCGACCTTCACCTTCGCGGGGGGTGTGCGCGGTCTGTTCGAGTCGCGCAAGGGCTTGCGCGGGGCGGAGCGCCCCGGCGACACCCTCATGGGGTTGTCGGTCGTCGGCGCCGACGGCACGCTGTCGCTGCGGTTCGATGATGTCCGCCGGCGCGAGTTGAAGCTCTCGCGCCGCGCGGCCGCGCCGGACGACGAGGCCGCCTACGAGCCTGTGCCGGTGCCTGTGGCGCGCCCCATTCCCGGCGCCGCGCCGCCCGATCTCTCGCTGTGCGGCCGGGGCGACATTCCGCGCGCGCCGATGTTCGTCGAGGCTGTCCGCTGGGCCGCCTGGGATCTGCTGCAGGCCATCGGGGAGGATCGGCAGCCCCTGTCCAACGCGGACAGCGCTTGCGTGGTCGCCGAGATGATTGAGGCGATCTACACTGCGCACTTCGAGGGATGCCGGATCGTGTGGCCGTCTGCCTGAAGTGCCATGCACCCGGGCCTGAAGGCCCTTGCTTCCGAATTCTTTTGAATCAGGAACTCATGAAATCAGGAATTTGTTTGTGAAAACCGCGCATTCTTGCATCCTTCTTGAGTTCCTGATTAATGCGCGCGGGGAATAAATCAACAGTCCCTGAAGCCGGGACTCCGACACGGGAGCGTGTGCATCCACAGCCGCGTCGGAGTCCCGCCTTCTAAGTGGCGAAAATGTCGCGAATCGCGAGAGTCCGGCTAGGCGTGAAGCTGGTTCAGGTAGCGCTGGACGGGGATGACGCGCGCGGCCAACGCCTGGAGATCGAGGGCCAGAATCTGCTCCAGGGGGAGCGCCTCGGCCAGGTCGAGCGAGCCAGAACGGGTGCGGCGCAACGCATGCAGGCAGGCGCCGCAGCCGAGCGCCTCGCCGATGTCGTGGCAGAGCGTCCGGACGTAGGTGCCCTTGCCGCAGGCGACGTCGAAGGTGGCGTACGGCGGGTTGAAGGCGAGCAGCCGGAAGCTGTAGATGTGGATCAGGCGCGGCTCGCGGACGACGGTCTGCCCCTTGCGGGCCAGTTTATAGAGTGGGACGCCATCCTTCTTGATCGCCGAGACCATCGGGGGCATCTGGTAGCTGTCGCCCACCAGCGCCGCCATCCGCTCCCGCAGCGCGGTGTCGGTCACCAGATCGTAGGGAAGCGTTGCGAGAACCTCGCCCTCGATGTCCTGCGAATCGGTCGCGGTGCCCAGCAGCATCTCGCCGCTGTAGCGCTTGTCGCCGCCCATGATCCGTTCCGAGAGCGACGTGCCTTTCCCGAGCAGGATGACCAGCAGGCCCGAGGCGTTGGGGTCGAGTGTGCCGCCGTGCCCCACCTTGTCGAGGCGGAAGGTGCGCCGGATACGGGCGACGACGTCGTGAGACGTCATGCCTGTCGGCTTGTCGACCAGCAGGATGCCGTCCACGCGGTTGACGCGGGCGGCGGATGAGGGGCTGATGGGCGGGCGGGGAGCACGGGGAGGCAGGGGTGGGATAGGGGGGGGCATGGGTGGTATGGCTTGGATGGAGGGGAATGCGGGCGAACGGCTCGCTTCACGGGGGCTCGCGGTTGCAGGAGGCTGGCGCTAGCTCAGCCTTCCTCGTCAACATCCGCCGAATTGGCGGGGGATGGGTCGTCCGCCGCATCCGGCAGGGGCGGCAGCTTGTCGAGGATGTCGAGAATGTGATCGCCCTTTTCGATCGAGGGATCGAGGACGAAGTGGAGCACGGGCGTGTACTTGAGCTTCATGTCGCGGTTGATTAGCCGCTGGAACTCCGCGTGCCGGTGCGCCAACTTGCGCATCATCGCGCCCCGTTCCCGTTCATGGCCGAGAATGGAGACGGACACGGTCGCGTTGCGCAGATTGCGCGCGACGCGCACCTGCGTAATGGTCACGGCGGCACAGTCGATCCCCTCGTTGCTCATGACCGTTGGGACGGCCTCGGCGATTTCGCGCCGCAAGAGGGCATTGACACGTTCAAGTCGATCAATTGACATGGCTGCCAACATCTTACCGGGAGTCTGCGCGTCAGGCAAGCCTGTTCGGGACAGCCCCGTCCATCCCCTGGCGCAATTCGCGGATCTTGACGGCGACGCGGTCGGGCAGGTCGGGGGCGGTGGGGTTCTGCTCGACGATGCGCACGAGCGCGGAACCCACGACGAGCCCGTCGGCCAGCGGCGCGAGTGCCCGGGCGTCGTCGGCGGTGCTGATCCCGAACCCGATGCAGACGGGGTGCGGACACACCGTCTTGACGGCCGCGGCGTGACGGGCCACTCCGGCGTAGTCGAGACCACCCGTCCCGGTCACGCCCGTGCGGCTGATCAGGTAGAGAAAGCCGCCTGCGCCCTCGGCCAGCATGCGGATCCGCGCGGGATGGGTGGTGGGTGCGGCCAGACGGATCAGGTGGATGCCCGTGCCGGCAAGCGCGGCGGTCAGCGGCCCCGCCTCTTCAGGGGGCAGATCGACCACGAGCAGACCATCCACGCCCGCCGCCGCCGCTTCCCGCGCAAACCGCTCCAGACCGAATTTGAAGATCGGATTGTAGTAGCTGAAAAGCACAATCGGCGTGGCGACTTCGCGGCGCAGGGAGGCCGCGAGAGCCAGACTCCGCGCCAGCGACATGCCCGACTTGAGCGCCCGCCCGGAGGCGGCCTGGATCACGGGGCCGTCGCAGGTGGGATCGGAAAACGGCACCCCGAGTTCGATGATGTCAACGCCCGAGGCGCAGGCCGCCTTGAGGATCGCCAGGCTGGTGGCGAAGTCGGGATCGCCGGCCGTCAGGAAGGCAACCAGCGCCTGGCGCTTGGCGGCGGCGAGGTTCTGAAAAGTCTGATCGATGCGGTTCATGGCTTTAGGGTGTGTGTGGGTGTGGGGGTGTTCTTAA
>JAAYZJ010000194.1 GCA_012514915.1 Lentisphaerota bacterium
CCTCGCCCGGCCGCCAGCGGCCGGGGAGCGTCAGCGAGATGCGCCGGCCGTCATTTTCCTTGACGACCACCTCGATCGTGCTGCCGTGCGGAAAGGCCCTTTCAAGCTTGGCAACGGGATTGCCCCCTTTGCCCACATCGGTCTCGCCGATGTGCAGCAGGCCCGTCTGGCTTTCGGAGAGGCGGACGAAAATGCCGAACTCCTTGTAGGCCTCGACCAGTCCCTTGACGGTGCTGCCGACGGCCAGCGGCCCGGGATTCATGGCGGCCACGCGGGCATCGATCGGCCGCAGGCCCATGCGCCGGCGCTCCTCGTCGATCGATTCGACCTGCACGTCGATTTCCTGGCTGAGCGCGACGACCTCCCTGGGGTGCGCGATGCGGCGGCCCTTGCCGAGCGCGCCGATCGGGATGAGGCCTTCGACGCCCGGCTCGACCTCGACAAAGGCGCCGAACTGCTCGAGGTGGGTCACCCGGCCGTGGACGGTGCTGCCGACGGGGTGGCGGGCGGCGGCCTGGATGAACGGATCGGTCTGCGCGCCGCGCAGGCTCAGCGAGATCCGGTTGCGCTCCCAGTCGATCTCGCGCACGAGCACCTCGACGACATCGCCCTCCTGGACGACATCGCCCGGCTTGACATCGCGGCGGTAGGAGAGCTCCTTCATGGGCACCAGACCCTCCACGCCGCCCAGATCGACAAAGAAGCCGAAGTCGGTCAGCCGCGTGACTTTCCCGGAACGGGTCGCGCCCGGTTCGAGCTCGGTCTTGAGCGCCTCGCGCTGTCGCTCGCGCTCCTGTTCAAGCACGGCGCGGCGACTGACGACGATGTTGTGGGCCTCCTCGTCGTACTCCTGCACGATGAAGGGAAAGGTCTGGCCCACGTAGACGGCACCCTCCTGGCGGAAGAGCGAAATCTGCGAATAGGGGCAGAAGGCCCGGCGCGAACCGATCATGACCTCGTAGCCGCCGTTGACCTCGCCCTGGACCCGTCCCTCGACCGGCAGGCCGGTGGCATGCGCCTGGGCGATCGACTGGTCGACGGCGACGCCGCCCGAGAGGCGTCCGGTGAAGGTGAACGCTCCGCCATTGGCGTTTGCGAAGACAACGGTGACACGCTCGCCGACCTGGACCGTGATTTTTCCCTCGTCATCGGTGAAGTCGGCCACGGGAACGAGTCCCTCGTGCTTGGCATGCACATCCAGGACGATATTCGCCGGCCCGATCGAGAGAACCATTCCCTCGACCCGTTCGCCGGGCTGGAATCCCGTGCGGTAATCGGCCAACTGCTGGTTCAGCAGTGATTCGAACTCCGCCATCGCGGAGGACTTGTTGAAAGTGGACATGACACGCGCTCCTCCCCGCCACGCGGCGGGCAATCCGCAGCCGGGGCGCAGGCCCCAGCGCCTGCGTCCTCGAACCAAACGGCTTATCATACCCAAAGCCCCACCCATCCGCAATATTTTCCCCGAACGCGCGCGACCGTGATTGACTTTTCCGTGCGCTTCCCCAATACTTTGTGCATGCCCACACAGGAACGTCAGATCAATTTCTTCGACCAGGTCGTCACCCATCCCGCCGACCACAATTTCGACATTGAAAGCCTCGGCCCCTGCAAGATCCCCTCGCCGATCCGCAATCCCGTGTTCATCGACGAAGGGGCGCGGATGCTGCTGACGAACGACATCGGCGTGCTGGACAGCTGCACGCGGTCGGGGAACAAGCCGCCGTCCTTCGAGGTGTCGGGACCGCATGCCAACATTTTCCACGATCCCGCTTGGAGCCGCGCGGCCATTCTGACGGCGGGAGGACTCTGCCCGGGCCTCAACCACGTCATCAAGGGGCTGGTCGAGATCCTCTCGTTCGACTACGGCATCAAGACGATCTACGGCATCCGCTACGGCTACCGCGGCCTGGTGGCGCGGCACAATCTGACCCCGCTGATGCTCGACACCGAAGTGGTCGACACCATCCATACGCTCGGCGGCACCATCCTGGGATCGTCCCGCGGCCAGCAGGACACGGACGAGATGGTCGACACGCTCACCCGCATGAACATCAACCTGCTGTTCTGCGTGGGTGGCGACGGTTCGCTCCGTGCCGCGCGCGACCTGGCCAACGAGTGCAAGCGGCGCAAACTGGCGATCAGCATTGTCGGCATTCCGAAGACCATCGACAACGACTTGAACTTCGTGGGGCGCAGCTTCGGTTTCGAGACGGCGGTCACCGCGACTTCGCCGGTGATCGAGGCGGCGCACATGGAGGCCAAGGGTTCGATCAACGGCATCGGTCTGATCAAGCTGATGGGGCGCGACTCGGGGTTTATCGCCGCCTACGCCACGGTCGCCCATCCCGTCGTCAACTTCTGCCTGATCCCCGAGGAGCCCTTCGAGATGGAGGGCGAGTCGGGACTGCTGACTGCGCTGGAGCGGCGGTTCAAGACGAAAGGCCACGCCGTCGTCGTCGTGGCGGAGGGGGCCGGCCAGGATCTGATCAAGGGAGAGGAGCAGAGCCGCGACCTCTCGGGCAACCTGCGCAAGAAGGATATCGGCGAGTATCTGCGGCACCGCATGGCCGGTTATTTCAGTTCGCGCGGCATCGAGGTCTCCATCAAGTACTTCGACCCCAGCTACACGATCCGCAGCATTCCCGCCGTGGGCGCCGATGCCATCCGCTGCTACATGCTGGCCCGCGCCGCCGTCCATGCCGCCATGGCAGGCCGGACGAACTGCGTGGTCGGCAACATGCACGCGGGCAACATCTATACCCTGGTGCCGATCGACCTGGCCGCTAACGAGCGGCAGAAGGTCAACCTCAACAGCGACCTGTGGCGGGCGGTCCTCGATGCCACCTGCCAGACCGACTACTTCTGCCCGACCTGTCGACCTTCGCGCGTCCAGCCCTAGGCGCAGCCCCCCCCACCCTCCATGCACGACACCCGCCAGCCACCGCGAGAGCCACCGACGCGCACTGCCGTCGTCGGCATCGTGGGCCGCACCAACAGCGGCAAGTCGACGCTCGTCAACACGCTCGTGGGCGAGAAGGTCTCGATCGTGTCGCCGGTCGCCCAGACCACCCGCAACACGATCCGCGCCGTGCTCGACGAGCCGCGCGGCCAACTGGTGCTGGTCGATACGCCCGGCCTGCACAAGGCGGAGGGGCCGCTCGGCACCCTACTCAACCGCATGGCGCGCCACGCCGCGGCCAATGTCGACGTCCTGCTGCTCGTCATGGACGGCTCGCAGGCGCCGCGGCTGGAGGATGACGGGTGGATGCGCCGCCTGTTGTTCGCCGATCAGCCCTGCCTGTTCATCCTCAACAAAGCCGACCGCGAAGACTCGCACGAAGCCGCTTTCCGCCAACTCTGGGAAACCATCCAGGAGGACAAGCAGCGGCAGCGCGACATCCCCTGGTTCTCGATTTCGGCGGCGACGGGCGACGGGGTGCCGGCCGTCGTCGATGCCCTCTTCGCCGGGGCGCAGCCGGGAGAACGGCCGTACGACCGCGAGATGCTCAGCGATTATCCGCGGCGGCTCGTCATCGCCGACATCATCCGCGAAAGCTACCTGCGGCACTTGCGCGACGAGCTGCCCCACGAGCTGGGCATCCGCGTCGATGAACTGCGCGAGCACCCCGGGGAATGGCGGGTGGAAGCCACCGTGTTCGTCAACCGCCCCTCGCAGAAGCCGATCGTCATCGGGCCCAAGGGACGCACGATCCACCAGGTCAGGGAGGCGGCCGAGCAGGAGGCCTCCCGCCAGTTCGACATCAAGGTCACACTCTCCCTCTGGGTCAAGATCGAGAAGAACTGGATGACCAACTTCTGGCTTTTGAAACAGATGGGATACGCGGGCGGTCACCAGGGGTGAGCGCCGGATCAAACACCAACACGACAGCACCACCGACGAGGAGAAGCACCATGCAAAAGTACGTCTGCGATGTTTGCGGCTACGTCTACGACCCCGCGACAGGCGACCCGGACAACGGGATCGCCCCGGGCACGTCCTTCGAGGATCTGCCCGACTCATGGACCTGCCCCGACTGCGGCGTCGGCAAGGATGAATTCAGTCCCGCCGACTAGCCTGCCCGCCGCGTTCCCGGCGTTCGCGCCGGGAACGCGCCCCGCCGGGTTTCCGGCCCCCTTGCCGCCGGCTCACCGCGTTGAAGCGCCCTTCAACAGGAACAGGATCAATCGCCATGCCATCGCTTGAAACCACCTATCTCGGGCTTTCGCTGAAGAACCCGCTGATCGCCAGCAGTTGTCCCTTGACCAGCAACCTCGGCGACGCGAAGCAACTGGAGGCGGCCGGCGTCGGCGGGCTGGTTGTCCGGTCGATCTTCGAGGAGCAGATCCGCGAGGAAGTCGCGGGCATGTACGAGGCGCTGTCCGACGCGGGCACCAGCGCGGCGCTCGACTACCTGCGCGCCGACCTGCCGATGCAGCTTGGCCCGGAAAAATACATCGCGAACCTCCGGGAACTGCGCAAGGGACTCAAAATTCCGGTCATCGCCAGCATCAACTGCATCGCGGCGGATCAATGGGTGTCGTTCGCCCGCAAGATCCAGCATGCCGGCGCGGACGCCCTGGAGTTGAACGTCTACGACATTCCCGACGACCCCGCGGTCGATTCCGCGGCGATCGAGGCGCGGCACACCCGGCTCATCGCCGCCATTCAGCGCGAGGTGAGCATCCCCGTGGCTGTCAAGCTGAGTCCCTACTACACCGGGCTGGCCCACTTCGCCCGCGACCTCGACCGGCTACCGGTGCGGGGTCTGGTGCTCTTCAACCGCTTCCTGCAGCCCGACATCGACATCGAGACGCTGGAACTGGTCTACGAAGTGCACCGATCGCACCCCGACGATCTGCGCCTGCCACTGCGCTGGATCGCGATCCTTCGCAACCTCGTCCGCTGCGACCTCGCCCTGAGCAGCGGCGTGCACAGCGCCGAGGCGGCGATCAAGGCGCTGCTGGCGGGAGCCAATGCGGTCTACTGCTGCTCGGCCCTCTACCGCAAGCCGGAGGGGAGCGTGATCCGCGAGATTCTCGATGGGCTGAACGCCTGGATGACGCGTCACGACTTCGCGTCGATCGACGCCTTCCGGGGCCGGATGCGCGAGCGCGAGCTTGGCGACGGCCGCGGGTTCGAGCGCGCCCACTACGTCCGCCTGGTCGGCAGAACATAAGGCTGAACGCAGGCGCAGGAAGGGTGATTGACGGTGCTCCTGCCGCAGCACCGGCGTCAACGGCTCGCGGGGACGCTCGCCCTCCAGGTTTGCCATCACAGGCCGCTTGATGCCTCGAAGTGGAGGGCGAGAATCGAGGACGAGGACGATCAGCCGGGGATTCAGGCGTGGTCAGTGAGACAAGGATGCTCCTCGTGCGAGCCTCTACGCGGGGCACGCGATAAGGAGGACAGGCAGGAATGCCTGTCCTACCTTAGTCGGATGGTTATCCAAGGCGTCCCTCGAGCAGGTCGGAGATCACGATCGACTGGTGCGTGCGGATCGAGCGGGCCACGGCCTCCCCGATGGCCACGGCATGGGCGCCGTCACGGCTGTCGGCGACCAGGCGGATGTCGTTGTCGTCGGGCTCGATCTTCCCGGCGTACTGGTGTCCGAAGACGGGGCACTGACGCTTTTCCGCGGCCGGCTCGAGCCGTGCCAGGTATCGAGATGCTGCGTTTCTTACGTTCAGCGCCCCGCCAGCACGCGCTTGAGCAGGGTTCCGGGCTGGGAGGCATCCACGCCGCTGTCCAGTGCGGCCTGGATCATCTTACGCGCGGCCTCGCGCGCGTACCCCAGTTGTTCCAGCGCCAGCAGCGTGTCGCGCATGACCGTCTCGGCGGCGGGCGCAGTGCCCGCGGGCGTCCGCAGGGACATGGCCTCGACGGGATCGACCTTGTCCCGCAGTTCGACGACCAGACGCTCCGCCGTCTTGCGCCCGATGCCCCGCACCGTGCCGAGCCGCTTGACATCGCCCTCGGCGACGCACCGCTTGAATTCGTTGCTGGTCAGGCCGCTCAGGACGCACAGCGCCAGCCTGGGACCCACGCCGCTGACGGTCGTCAGCAGGTTGAACAACTTCCGTTCGTCCTCCGTCGCAAACCCGAACAAGAGCTCGTCGTCCTCACGGACGATATGACGGATCAGCAGGCGGCACTCGCCGCCGGGCGCCGGCAGCCGGTCGAAGGTGCTCAGTGGAATCAGAACCTCGTAGCCCACGCCGCCGACATCCAGCACGACGCAGGAGGGCTGTTTGTCGGCCAGTTGGCCGCGCAGCATCGCGATCATGCCCGGTCCTCCGCGACGGTTCCCGCCACCGTCTGTTCAAGCACCGCCGGATCGACGCCATGCCCGCGGAGATAGGCCTCGAGCTCGTCGGCGCCCATGTAGCGCCGCAGCACACGCGGGTCGCACTTGAGCAGGTTGACGGCGATCAAGCCGTCGAGCGAGAAATTGAAGGCCGGATCGACATTGAACGCCAGCAGGCGCCCTCCCATCTTCAGGTACTGCCGCAGCAGGATCGGAATCCCCTTCTGGCCGCTCTCGATCTCCTGGATCAGCTTGGCCACGAGGTCGGGGTTGTCGATGTACGGATGGAAATCGGGGAGGTTCCATTCGGCGCGGCGGGGGCGGCGGGGGCGGCGCCGGGGCTTGACCAGCCGGGCCAGTTCCTGCTCGAAATTGGATAACCGCAGCGAGCGCAGCAGCAGGTTGCGCGAGGCATCGCGGTATTCGTTCGTGATGCTGACCGGTCCGAAAAGATGAATGTACTTCGGATTGCGCACGATGAAGGCGCAAATCCCGCGCCAGAGCAGGAGCAGGGAACTGAACGCCTTCTGGTACTCGATCCGGACGAACGAGCGTCCCAGTTCAATGGCCGGCTGCAGTTGGCGCATCAGCTTCTGGTTGAAGCGGAAGCAGGTGTGCGTGTAGAGGCCCCGCACGCCCTGGGCCGCCAGAATCTCGTCGGCCAGCCCCAGCCGGTAGGCCCCCACGACCTCGCGGCGCGCCGTGTTCCAGATGAAGAGGTGCCGATAGGTCTCATCGAACCGATCAAGGTCGATGGCCTTGCCGGTCCCCTCGCCCACCGCGCGGAACGTGATCTCGCGCAGCCGGCCGATCTCCCGCAGCACGGCAGGAATCTGCGCGGCCCGTGCCTCGTACACCTGCATCTCCTTGACCTCCAGCAGGAGCTGCCCGGAGGGCAGCGCCCGGATGTCGGCCTCCATGGCGGCTGCGTCCACCGGCGGCACGACGGGGGCCAGGCGTCGTTTCCTCCCCGGCAGACGGATCGCAGGCAGGCGAACGGTCTTGGGGCGCGCGGCGGTCTCGCGCTCGGCGAGGATATAGGTCCGCAGCCGCAAGTACTGAATGAGCTGTTCGTCGGTGGCATACTCCTGCAGGTCGGACCAGGGAATCGCCTGCCCCATCTGCACCGAAAGCTCGCGACCCTGCTTGTTGACGAGTTGCTTGGGCAGCATGAGCGTGCGCAGACGGGGATGGATCAGTCCCGCCAGGTTGAACAGCGGGCCGTTCTGCCCGCTGAAAAAGACGGGGACAACGGTCGCCTGCGTGCGCCGCACGATCGAGGCGATCGACGGGCTCCAGGCCGGATCGCGCACCTTGCCGCTGTGCAGGTCGACGCTCGACACCTCGCCGGCGGGGAAGACGCCCAGGGCATGCCCCTGCTTCAGCCAGGAGAGACACTCCTTGATGGGCCGGATGTTGGCCGCGGCCGATTGCCGCCTGCCGAACGGATCGACGAAAATAAAGGACGAGCGCGCCTCAGGAATGCTGGCCAGCAGGTAGTTGGCCATCACCTTGATGTCACGGCGGTAGGCTTCGATCACCGCCAGCAGCAGGATGCCCTCGATCCCGCCGTAGGGGTGGTTGGCCACGAGCACGACCGGACCGTCCCTTGGAATCGGTTGCTCGCCGGGGGCATGGATCTTCCACGTCACGTTCATGGAGAGCAGGGCGCGCTGTGCGAAGGAGAGGGACTGATCCTGTCCCGACGCGACCGTGTCGGCGTAGATCCGGTTGAGTTCCGGGAAGCAGAGGGTGTGCTCGATCAGGCCACGCGTCAACCCGACCCCCACCCGCATGAGGGGGTTGGCAAAACGGTCGGGACGGATTTTAAAGACCGAGTTCTCGGAGGAAGACTTCATGGGATGACGATCAGCCGGGGGAAGGGATGGTACGGCGGCGCGCAGCCGCCAGCAGGAGGGCCAGCGGCAGGCCGATGCCGCGGACGAGCAGCGGGTGCCAGACCGCCGTGATGGCCAGGGCCGCCAGGGCACCCGCCACGCCCACGTCGAGTCCGGGCCACCACCCGGGTGCCGGCACCGGCGCGGGCGGGCGGAGGCTCCGCGCCGCCGCGGCCTGGATGCCGCCGCCCAGCAGCAGCAGAAACGCCGCGCAGGCGGGCAGTCCGGCCGAGGCGGCCAGCACCAGGTACAGATTCTGAATGTCGGGTTCGGAGGGCCCCGTCGCGTTCGGAACGACCCCGTAGAAGGCCCCGATCCGTTTCTGGTAGGCGCCCGGCCCCACACCGACCCAGGGACGTTCCAGCGCCATGACAGCCGCCGCCTGCCACTCGGGGTAGCGCCGCGTCGGCTGTCCCGTCTCGTCGTAGAGCGCCATCGATTGAAATGCCTCGTAAACGTTCATCCGCGGCAGGCGGGGCGCCAGCAAGGTCAAGCTGACCATCAGGACGAGCCCCGTGCCGAGCAGCCATGCGCGGCCGCGCCAGGCGGCCTGGGCGAGCAGGACGAGCGCGATGGCCAGCAGCGCCGGCCCGGAGAGGCACACGGACAGGCCAGCGAAAACCAGCAGGCCGAGTCCGAGGCGCCCGGCCAGGGAGCGTGCCTGCAGCAGCAGCCCGAATGCCAGCGGCAGCAGCAGAGCGAGGTATCCCCCCAGCACGTTGCGGTTGCCGAACGTCCCCCGCACCATCAGCGGGTCGTCCAGCGGTCCACGCCAATATTGCACCGCCGCCACGGCGACGATCACGCCCCCTGCCCCGGTGAACACCGCGACGGCCCGCCGCAAGCCGCGCCCGCCGTACCAACTGAGCGAGGCCTCGGCGAGGAGGGTTCCTCCCCAGAAATAGAGGGCCCACTGCATCCACTCCTTGGCCGCGTCGCGCCCGTCGCCGGCAAGCAGCGCCGAGACCGCCGCGGCTCCCAGGAAAAGCGCCTGTGCAAACGGAAGCCGCCAGGGCCGCAGCCCGGCCAGCACGCCCAGCGGCAGGATGGCGGCCAGCAGCAAGTCGGCCGGCGCGAGATGCACGCCGCCCGCGACCCGCAGGCTCCATTGGGCGGGGGCCAGTGCCAGCATCACCAGCATCAGCCAGCCGACCAGCTTCCGCGCCGGCACTTGCAGGGCGATCAAGGCGCGTCTCCCCGGGTGGTCGCCGGCTCGACGCCGACGGGGACGAAGCGCGGTTCACGGCTGAGCACGATCTGATCGAGACGCACGCCGTCCTCGCGGTTGCGGAAGACCAGCACATGGCGGCCGGCGGCGAGCTTGATGGGACGCATCATGCGCGCGACGGGATACTTGACCCAGGTCCAGGTCTTGTAGGTCGCGTTCTCGCCGAACAGGAACGGCGCCATCTCGTCGATCTGCACCGTGAACGAGTTGCTGCACTCCCCTTCCCACCACACGCGCGCCCAGAGGATGTAGTCGCCGCCCGCAGCCAGGTCGAACGTGAACCGCGCCCATCCCTTGTCCAGGGCGGGCGGGTTGCCGGCCTTCTCCGGGATCTCGAGGTACCGCCCGCCCGAGGCACCTTCCACAAAGACGGAGCCCGGCGGGACCTGGTCGGCGGAGACCACCACCAGGGGCGCCTCCGTCGCGGCAGCCGTTTCGGCCTCGAACACGATGCGCGACGGCGCGGCGGACGCCAGACCGGCAAGCGCCAGCAGGGCTGGCATCAGAACAAACATGGATTTCATCCTGCAACTACCTTTTCGGATGGATGGTCGAAGGCCGTCTTCTCGCAGGGCATGGTGCCCGAGCATAATCCCTGCAGGAATCTTGCCCCGTACACGAGATGGGTCGCGACGATTCCCGCCCACGTCGTCAGCCAGGTCGAAGGCTGACGGTGGAAAGCCGCGAGCAACGTCAAAATCAGATAAGCGAAAATCGTACCAATATAGAGATGGGCGAGCACGGGATGAAGCAGCGCCGCCACCCAACCCAGCGCGATGCCCAGGAGCAGCGCCGACGGGAGCATGTAGCCGACGCGCAACGAGGTCTGCGGAAAGCGGCGGCAGAAGAACCCCCGGTGCAGCGCGTAGCGGCCGATCTGGCGCAGATGGGGACCGAAGAGCGGGCGGCGGTGATGGAAGACCACCGTCCACGGATCGTAGACGATCTGGCGTCCCAGCCGGTGGACGATGTCGGAGCAGAGGATCGTGTCCTCGCCCGGCCAGTAGCGTGTATTGAATCCGCCGAGTTCGCGCAGCACATCGGTCCGCACCAAGAGGTTGCAACTGGGAAGATCGTCGACCTTGCGGACGCGCTCGGAGATGTAGCGGTAGAGGTAGCTTCCCGAGACGAGGATATTGGCATAAACCCGGCCACCGAGCTGCGCGGCGCGCGAATCGCCGGGCGGGGTGAGGGCCGGTCCGCCGACGGCGGCAACGGCGGGATGCGCGAAATATCGCAAGGCCTGCAACAACCAGTTCGGCGCCGGGTAGGCATCGTCGTCGAGGAAGGCGACGATGGCTCCCTGCGCCAGCTCGATCCCGCGGTTCCGCTTCTCGGCCGGACGGATGCGGCCGGTCGGAACCACCCGCACGGGAACCGCGCCGGCGGCCAGGACGCCGGCAGGGGCGACATCGGGCAGGATGATGATCTCGTCCGGCGGGAGGGTCTGGGCCGCCAGCCCCGCCAGGGCCTCGTCGAGATAGGGCGAGGGCGCCGGACAGGCGATCACTACCGAGACCCGCGGCGGCGGATCGGGCATCTCGGCCGTCTCGACGTTTTGATAGTAGCGGATCAGGCGCAGCCGGTAGAAGATGGCCAGCGTGTCGGTCATCACGGTCTTGACGTTTGCCCAGGTCAGCGCGCCCATCTTCTGGCCGTAATTCATGCGGATCGGCGCCTCGCAGACCCGGTAGCCCCGTCCATGGGCGATCGACAGCACCTCGAGGTCGAAGGCGTAGCGCTTGACGAGCATGCGGTCGAATACCCACTGCATCGCCTCGCGTCGGAACAGCTTCATCCCCGTCTGGGTGTCGGTCACCGGCAGGCCGATCAAGAGCCGCACGATGCCGGAATAGACCCGGCTGGCGATGCGCCGCCGCAGCGGATAGTCGATTTCCGACTCGGGGTGGCGCTTGGATCCGATCACGATATCGGCCTGCTCGCGCCGCATGACGGAGAAGAACCCGGCGATCAGCTCGGGCGCCAGGTCGAGATCGCCGTCGAGCAGCATGACATGCGAGCCACGGCTGGCCTCGAACCCGCGGCGCAGCGCGGCCCCCTTGCCGACATTCTCCTCCATGACGACCGGCACGACCGTACCGGGATGCCGCGCGGCGACAGCGCGGATCGCCTCGTCGGAGCCGTCGCCGCTGCCGTCGTCGACGACGACGAGTTCAAAGGGCACCCGCCCATCGAGGAGGGTATGGACCCGCTCGACGTTGGCGGCGATGACTGCGCGCAGGTGATAGGCCGGCATGACGACGCTGAACAACCCGCCCGTTCCCAGGCAGGCCCTCGCGTCGAGCCAGACGTCGCGGGAACCCCCGCCGTCTCTTGTGTCGGTCTGCGCCTGTTCCTGTGCCACCATGACCTTGCCAGTATAGCCGATTCCGCGCCGGCGGGAAACATCGTTTGCGAAAGGC
>JAAYZJ010000195.1 GCA_012514915.1 Lentisphaerota bacterium
CCGCGGACATCCTCCGCGTAGCGCGACAGGCGGGAGGCGGCGAGTCCCTGGCGGTCGCCGCAGCGCAGCAGCGCCCGCGCCAGGTAGAGTTCGCGCAGGGCGGCATTGCGCGTGGTCGTGTCGACCGGGCTTTCCGGGATGTTGGCCAGTTCGGCCTCGATCGATGACCAGGCGTGATGGCCGAATGCCGGCTGCGCCAGGACGGCGGCCAGCGCCTCGGCGAATTCCGCGTCGGGGAAGGTCTCGCAGAAGACCGCCACGGCGCGGACGTGCGAGAAGTCGGGATCGGGGCCGAGTTGCTGGATTTTGTCGAGCACAACGTTCTTGGCCTTGCCGACGCGGGCCAGGGCCAGCAGTTGGACAAGATCGTCGAGCGGGCTGGAACTGCGGCCGAACTGTCCCATGCCACGGTAGTTCCAACCCTCGTCCCACGACGCGTCGCGCAGGGTCTGGATCAGCAGCTCGCTGCCGGTCGCATCGCCGATGACCGCCAGCAGGCGGGCGCAGCGGAGGCGCAGTTCCGGGTCGGTCTCGGAGGAGAAGCGTTGGCGCAGGAGGAGGCGCGAGGCCTCGGGGTCGCTGAGGAGCGCCGCGAGTTCGGCGTGGATGTCGAGCGGACCGGTGGCGGCCGTGCGCAGCACGCTGCGCGGCGCGGGGGGCGAGTCGCGGTGCAGCAGCGCGGTCTGGGGAAGGATGCCGATCGCCACGAGGCGCCGCTGCAGGTCGCGCACGTCGATCCGCCGGACCTCGCCCTTTCTACCCAGGGCCATCACGGCGGCCAGACCCGCCGCATAGGCGTGGTTCTGGATGTCGGGCTGCATCCGGTACACGGGCATCACATCGCGCTGCCCGCTGAGGGCCAGCCCCGTCACCAGCAGTCCCGACAGCCCCTTGGGCAGCAGGGCGCGCAGCGGCAGCCAGGCGTCCAGACTCACCCGGTCGGGCGGAAGCGCGTGGAAGAGCGGGTGGACGGTGAAACCGTGGCTGTCGAAATTGCTGCGGCTCAGGCAGACCGCGTCGGACCAGGTGTGCCCAGCATAGACGTCGACCGGAGTGACCGTGACGTCGCCGACGATCTGGCGGCGCTCGCGCGAATCGACGATCGGCGCGATCTCGAACTGGTCCTTGAACCGGCGCCGGGCCACGACGAAGGCGCGCGTCGTGTCGAAGAGGTCGCAGTCGTCGACAAACGTGTAGTCGGTGTTGTGCGTGGCGGGGAGGAAGGGGCGCGAGGGAAGCCCCGTTCCCTGGATGGCCAGGTCGGCGTCGCTGACCACCCGGCAGTCGGCGCCGGCCGCCGCCGCCACGTCGGCATTGCCCGTGGCGTCGATCACGCAGCCGGCCCGGACGACGCCGCGCCCCCAGGGGGTGTTGACGATGACGCCGCCGATCCGCTCGCCCGACTTGCTGGCGCCCGACACCAGGGCGTGGTACCAGATGGATCCGCCGGCCTTGACGATCTCGCGGCGAAACCACTCGGCCTTGTGGAAGGCGTTCCAGCGGTTGGGGTTGAAGGACGGATCCTGGCCGCTCAGGGCGTACAGCGCCTCGGTGACCTCGCTCGTGAACCCGCCGCGGTTGCCGTGGTAGTAGGTCGAGATGCAGCCCAGCGTGCCGACCCCGCCGAGGTCGTGCAGCGATTCGAGCAGCAGCACCCGCGCG
>JAAYZJ010000196.1 GCA_012514915.1 Lentisphaerota bacterium
CCAGGCGGCCAGTTCCAGCCCGTCGTAGCCGAAATCCTTGACCAGGGGCGCCAGTTGCTTCAGGGGAAGGTCGGCCCATTGGCCCGACACCAGGGTGACTTTGCGTGCCATATGCGTGTTGCTCCTCATGGTGGCCGACAAGACAGCCGTTCCGATTGGGGAATAGGTTAGCGTGCCGGCCAGCCAAAGACAACACCATTCTTGAACCTGCGCATTGACGGGCGGGGCGACGAGGTGATACGGTATCCGTATGGAATGCCCGCCAGTCCGGGTGTATCGCGAGGAATCAGCATGCAACGAAAGATGAAAGCGGGTTTTGTCGGTTTCGGCGAGGTGAACACCCCGCGTGAGTTCATCGACCCCCGGTGCGCCGAGGCGGCGCGTCTCCTGATGAAGCATGGCGTCGCCCTGACGGTCGCCGAGCCGGTCAGCGACGACCCGGCCGGCGCGCAGGCCGACCGCGCCGCCGGGCAACTGGCGAAGGCCGACTGGGATGTCCTGGTCGTCTGTGTGGCGGGCTGGATCCCTTCTTGGGCCGTTCTGCGGGCGATTCAGCCGTTCCAACACAAACCGATGGTGCTCTGGGGCCTGAGCGGTTGGCAGCATGGCGACCGGTGGGTCACGACGGCCGACCAGGCCGGCACGACCGGCCTGCGGCAGGCGCTGGCGGAACTGGGCTACCGGTTCAAGTACGTCGTCAGCCGCATGCGCGAGACGCCGCCCGTCGACGAGGTGGTCAGCTACATCCGCGCGGCGGGGACCGCCGCCGCCCTGCGTGGTTCGACGATCGGCATGGCCGGCTATGCCGACATGCGGCTCTACGGCACGCGCTACGATGCCGTCAGCCTCAAGCGGGACATCGGCCCTGAAGTTGAGCATTTCGAACTGCTCGAGGCGTCGCAAGCCATGCAGCGCATCCCCGACGGTGAGGTGTCGCAACTAGCGGATGCGGTGCGCAAGCGCTGGCGGTTCACGCGCGAGCCGCAGGCGGGGACGGTTGAGAATTCGGTGCGTTTGTGCCTGGCGTTCAAGTCGATCATCGAATCGCGCCGCTATGCCGCCTTTTCGTTCAATGACGTCGACGGCGTCAAACGGCTGCTGCAGTTTGCGCCGGCCGGCGCCCTGACGCTGCTGCATGACGAGTTGACCCTGCCCACGGTGCCGGAGAACGATGTCCTCGGCTCGGTGACGCAGCTCATGATGCACCTGCTGACGGGGCAGATCGCCGCCTATCTCGAATTCTACGAGTTCTCGAAGGACGGCGCTCTGATGGGGGTGCCCGACTACGTGCCGGCCGAGATCGTCGACGGCCCCGTCACGGTGATGCCCAACGCCTTCGGCTCGTTCGGCGAGGGGCTGTTGAACGTATCGAAGCTGAAGACGGGGCCTGTGACCTTGGCGCGCCTCTTCCAGTCTGGTGGACACTATGCCATGCATGCCGTGACGGGCGAGGCGGAGACGCCTCCCGCCTGGGAAGAGGCCGGCTGGGCGCCGCCCGCGCCGCAGTTGCCGAGCCTGCATATCCGCCTGGCCGACACCGAAGGGTTCCTGCAGCGCGTGGCGGGCCAGCACTACATCATCACGTACGGCGACCAGATGCCGCTGATCCGCGACTGCTGCGCGGTGCTGGGAATCACGCGCGTCTGATGGCGATCAAGTGCCCCGGGAGGGAGATGCACGCGAGCAGGGAGGGTGGCGGCGGTCGTCGCAACAGGTCGCGTATGCCGCGCGCCGCCGTCCTACTGCGCGGCCTGCGCCTCGCCTTCACGCTGGCCCTGTGCGGTTGCGGTCGTGAAGTCGCGCCTGTCATTCCCGAAGCCGTCGGCCCGGTTCGCTTGGTGTCGCTGGCTCCCAGCCTGACGGAAATCATCTTCGCCATCGGTGCGGGCGACCGGTTGGTCGGGCGGACGGATGTCTGCGACTGGCCGCCGGAGGCCGCGGCCGTGCCGGTCGTGGGCAGCTTTGGCCGCCCGGTGCTGGATGCACTGCTGCGTCAGAGGCCGACGCTGGTGCTGACCACCGACCTCGAGGACGAGGCGGCACTCGGGACGCTGGAGCGGTATGGCATCGCGCACCGGCGGATCCCCTGCAACACGCTCGATGAGATCGCGCCGGCCTTGCGCGAAGTCGGACGCCTGGCGGGCGAGGCGGCGGCGGGATGGCAGGCGGGCGACGCCCTGGCCGCCGAACTGGTGCGCTTGCGCGGCGAGGCGGCCTGGGATGGCCGCCGCCCGAGCGTGTTCGTCGAGATCTGGGGCGATCCGCTCATGACGGCCGGCCGGCGCTCGTTTGTCGCCGAACTGGTGCGGCTGGCCGGAGGCAGCAACCTGGCCGACACGGTCGATGCCGACTACTTCACCGTCTCACCCGAATGGGTCGTCGCCCGCGATCCCGAGATGATCTTTTGTCTCTACATGAGCCGTGATACCCAGGCGGTGAGGCGTGTCGCACAGCGGGTCGGCTGGCAGTCGGTCCGCGCCGTCCGCGCGGACGCCGTCTACGACGGCTTCTCGGCCGATCTGCTCTTCCGTCCCGGCCCGCGGGTGCTGGACGGTGTGGCGGAACTGCGGGCGCGGCTGCGGGGGAGGGACGATGACTAGCACGCGGGTACGGGTGGATCTGCCGCGGTGGCTGACGGCCTGGCAGCGGTCGCTGCCG
>JAAYZJ010000197.1 GCA_012514915.1 Lentisphaerota bacterium
AACGGCCCCTCGACGTTGATGGCGTTGAGGGCACCGGGGTTGCGGGCAGCGTCGGGCACAAACGCAACCCCCGCCAAGTGCAGGCAGGCATCGGGCTTCAGCGCCGCAACGGCCTGGTCCGTCGCCCGTGGCGAACAGATGTCCAGCGCACGGACGCCGGCGGCATCATCCGCCTGGCAGTCCGTGGGGAGAGGGTCGTGCCCCGCAGCGCGCAGGGCGGCCACGGCATGGCGGCCGACGAAACCGGCCGCACCTGTAACAAGGACACGCATCGTCTCAGCCCTGCATGTCCCGGCGGAGCCGGGCCAGGTCGGCGTCGACCATCATGGTGACCAGGCCGCGGAAATCGACTTCGGGCGTCCAGCCCAGCGCCTGCCGTGCCTTGCCGGCGTCGCCGAGCAGGAGCTCGACCTCGGCCGGCCGGATGAAACGGGGATCGATCGTGACATGCGCCTGCCAGTCCAGCCCTACATGTCCGAACGCGACTTCGCACAATTCGCGCACCGTATGGGTTGAGCCGGTTGCGATGACGTAGTCGTCGGGCTTGTCGGCCTGCAGCATCAGCCACATGGCGCGCACGTAGTCACCGGCAAAGCCCCAGTCCCGCTTGGCGTCGAGATTGCCCATGGCGAGAGTCTGCTGCAGCCCGAGCTTGATGCGCGCCACGCCGTCGGAAACCTTGCGGGTCACGAACTCCATGCCGCGCCGCGGACTCTCGTGGTTGAACAGGATGCCCGATACCGCGAACAACTGGTAGCTCTCACGGTAGTTCACCGTGATGTAGTGGCCGAAGGTCTTGGCCACACCGTAGGGACTGCGCGGGTAGAACGGGGTCTTCTCGGTCTGGGGCGTCTCGCGGACATGCCCGAACATCTCGCTGCTCGATGCCTGGTAGAAGCGGGCCTTGGGGCAGACGCGCCGCATCGCCTCCAGCACGCGGACCACCCCGATCGCGGTGAACTCGCTCGTCAGGATCGGCTGGGTCCACGACGTGGGGACGAAGGACATCGCCGCTAGATTGTAGATCTCGTCGGGGCGCACTTGCTGCATGAGCTCGATGAGGGAGAGTTCATCCAGCAGGTCGGCCTGGTGCAGGGTCACCGCGGAGCGCAGATGGCTGATGCGCTCGAAATTCTCCGTGCTGGACCGCCGTACCATGCCATGGACGGCGTACCCCTTCTGGAGGAGGAATTCCGCCAGATAGGAGCCGTCCTGGCCGGTAATGCCCGTGATCAACGCCGTGCGACTCATGCCTGTTCCTTTACGTTCGTCTGCAACTGTTGGCCGCCCCAGCATCGCCGGATATGCCGCAGGCCGTTGGCAAGGTCGCTGGGCGGCACCGAGGGGGACGGTTCGAAGACATGTAGTATATCGGGCCTCGCTAGAAAACCAAAGCCGGAAAAGTCGATGCCGCCGCTGCCGGGCGCCTGATGGTCGCGCATCGGCCCCTGGACATCATGCAGGTGCACCCCGGCGGTCACGCCGAGCATCCGCCGGGCGACGGCCAGATGGTCGGTCAACCCGGCGTTCTCCAGGATCTGTCCGTGGCCGATGTCGTGCCAGTAGCGGAGCCAGGGAGTGGCGTAGGCCTCGATCAGGGCCAGTGCCTCGTCCGCCTGGGGCAGGGCATCCCACGAGGGGAGATTTTCCATGGCGAGAACCACGCCGGCGTCGGCAAACAACGGCAGCAACTCGTCCAGCGAGCGCCGCAGCGCGGCGAGATGGCACGCCGCGCGGCGCGCGCGCAGGGCCAGGAGGCGGCGGCGGTGCCAGCGGTAACGCCAGGTGCCGGTCCGTTCCTGCTCGTGGGCCTGCGCCACCCGGGCCCAGTGACTGCCGACCGGCACCCGCCCCGCGTGCACGACCACAGCGCGCGCCCCCAGCGAGGCGGCGAATGCCAGCGTGTTGCGCAGATGGAAAACCGCCAGCCGACGCTCGTCCTCGTCGGCCGCCGCCGGAAGGAACAGTTCCGGATGCCCTCCGGGAACGCTCAGGGGAACGGGACTGAAGGCATGGACACTGCAAACCCGGATCGCTCCCGCGGCCAACCGCCGGCGCAGCCCCGCCTCGAGCGCGGGCTGGAACAAGTAGCCGATCTCGACGGCGTCAAAGCCCAGCGAGACGGCCTCGTCGACAAGGGCTTCGCCCGTGCTGTGCCGTTGCGAGTTCCAGTTTGTCGACAGGGCAGCATTCATGCGGCTTCGAAAAAAAAACAGGCTCTCGGGAGGCATGCTCCGGAGAGCCCGTCTGCGGACGCCAGGCCGGACTAGACGACGGCACGGCGCGACATGGCCCGGGCGCGGGCGCGCGCCGACTTGCGGCGCTGCTTCTCGCTGGGCTTCTCAAAATACCGGTTGGCGCGAAGCTGCTTCATCAGCCCCTCTTTGTCGAGGATCTTCTTCAGACGCTTCAGTCCGCGATCAACGGTTTCGCCACGTTTCAAACGAATCTGGATCAAACCATTCACCCCCTCGGGATGCACCGCAGCCGGCC
>JAAYZJ010000198.1 GCA_012514915.1 Lentisphaerota bacterium
GGTGCCCTCGATGACGAGCTCGCGGCTGTAGCCCGTCGTGACGCCGGTGATCATATTGGCGCACAGCGTGCGCAGGAGGCCATGGAGGCTCCGCTGCCCGCGCGAGTCATCGCGCCGTTCAACCCGCAGCAGGCCGTCCGCGACACTGGCGCTGATGCCATCCGGGAGCTCCCGGACCAGCTCGCCGCGGCCGCCCTTGACGGTGACCGTCGAGCCGGCGATCATCACGGTCACGCCGGCCGGAATGACGACCGGATTTTTTCCGATTTTCGACATCGTTCTATCCTTACCAAATGGAACAGAGAACCTCGCCGCCGAGCTTGCGCTGCCGCGCATCGCGGCCGCTCATCACGCCGCCCGACGTGCTGATGATGGCCAGCCCCATGCCGCCGAGCACCGAGGGCACCTTGTCGGCCGTGCAGTAGCGGCGCAGGCCGGGGCGGCTGTCGCGGCGCAGGCCGCGGATGACGGGCTCCCCCTCGGCCGTATACTTCAGGACGATCCGCATCTCGCGGCTCGATTCGGCGCCGTGCGTCACCGCGCCGATGAAACCCGCGTCGCGCATGACGCGGGCGATCTCGCCCTTGAGGCGGGACGCCGGCATCGTGACCTCGGGCAGGCGGGCTTTCTGCGCATTGCGGATGCGCGTCAACATATCAGCGATTGGATCTGACCAGCTCATCTTCGGGACCTACCAGCTTGCCTTGGTGACGCCGGGAATCTGCCCGGTCAGCGCCAGCTCGCGAAAACACAACCGGCAGAGCTGAAACTTGCGAATCACGGAATGCGGGCGCCCGCACCGCGAGCACCGCGTGTACCGGCGCACCTGGAACTTGGGGGCGCGCCTGGCCTTTTCCATCAAGCATGTCTTTGCCACGGGAACTCCTTACTTCGGGTTGGCACCAGCGAACGGCACGCCGAGCAAGGCAAGCAGCTCCCGCGCCATCTTGTTGTCGTCGGTGGTCGTGCAGAAGGTGATGTCCATCCCCTGCTCTGCCGGGATGCCGGCGGGATCGATCTCGGGGAAGATCGTCTGCTCCTTGAGACCGAAGGTGTAATTGCCACGGCCGTCGAAGCCGCGGGGCGACAAGCCGCGGAAGTCGCGGATGCGCGGCAGGGCCACGCTCACCAGCCGATCCATGAACTCGTACATGCGGAGCCCCCGCAGGGTGACCTTGGCCCCGATGACCATGTCCTCGCGGAGCTTGAAGTTCGAGATGCTCTTGCGCGCCTTGCAGAGCTGGGGTTGCTGCCCCGTCAGCGCGGCGAGCTCCTGGATGAGCTTCTTCTGCACATCCTTCTCCACGATGCCAAAGCCCATGTTGACGACGATCTTCGTCAACCGGGGCACGGCCATCGGGTTCTTGATGCCCAGCTTCTCGCGCAACTTCGGCACCACTTCGGTGCGGTACTTGTCCTTCAACCTGGCCATAATCGTCCTCTTGTCAATCCAGCACGCGACCGGTGCCCTTTGCCTTGCGCACGGTTTTGCCACCCTCGCGGACACGCGAGATCCGGACGCCCTTCTTGGCGGCGGCGTCATACGGCATCAGGTTCGAGAGCCGGATCGGCGCCTCGACGGTGTCAAACCCGCCATTCGGCCGTTCCTGGGTGCGACGGACGGCGCGCTTGACGAGATTGAGACCCTCGACAATCGCCTGGCCGGCCACCGGATCGACCGAGCGCACCGCTCCCGTCTGCCCGGCATACTCGCCGGTGATGGCGATGACCTGGTCGTTCTTCCTGATTCGTGCGATACTCATGTTGTTGTCCCGTTAAACGACTTCCGGCGCCAGCGAAATCACCTTGGCGCAGACCGTGTCGCGCAGCTCACGCGCGACCGGCCCAAAAATACGCGTGCCCAGCGGATTGAACTTGGCGTCGACAATCACGCAGGCGTTCTGGTCGAAGGCCACCTGCGAGCCGTCCGGGCGGCGGATCGGATGGGCCGTGCGGACGATCACCGCCAGGCAGACCTGCCCCTTCTTGACCGCGCCCGTGGGCGCCGCCTCCTTGATCGCCACGCGGATCACGTCGCCGACGTGGGCGAACTCCTTGCGCTGCCCCAGCACGCGGAAGCAGCGGGCCAGTTTGGCGCCGGTGTTGTCGGCGACCACCAGGTTGGTTTCCTCGCGAACCATGGCTACTTAGCTCCTTTGCTGTCGTCCGCCTGGCCGGCCAGGCGCCAGCGCTTGGTCGCGCTCAGCGGGCGGCACTCGACGATGTCGACCGTCTCGCCGACCACCGCGCGGTTGTCGGGATCGTGGACATGGTACTTGCGGGTCTGACGGATAATCTTGCCGTATTGGGGGTGCGGCAGGCGCCGCTCGGCCTCGACCACGATGCTCTTGTCACCGCTGCGGCTGACGACCACGCCCCGACGCGTCTTGCGGCTGTTGCGCTTGACTGCTTCCTCGCTCATGCCTGTTTCTCCCGCTCGGCGGCGATCGTCAGCATGCGGGCGATGTCGCGCCGCATCTGACGCATCCGGCCGGCCTTCTCCACGGCGACCCCGCTGCGATGCTTCAAGCGCAGGCCGGCCAGCTCGTGCGCCGACTCGCGCACCTTGACGGCCAGCTCCTCCGCGCTCAATTCTCTAAATTCCCTTGGCTTCATGCTAAGCTCCCGGCGGCGCGCGCCGCCTCGTCGCGTACCTAGCGGTCGCGCGTGACCAGTTGCGTTTGAATGCCCAGCTTGGTGTCCGCCAGCCGGAGGCACTCGCGCGCCACGGCCTCGGAAACCCCGCCGATCTCAAACAAGATTTTACCCGGCACGACGACGGCGACCCAGAACTCGGGGTTGCCCTTGCCGCTGCCCATGCGCACCTCGATCGGCTTCTTGGTCACCGGCTTGTCGGGGAAAATCCGGATCCAGACCTTGCCCTTGCGCTTCATGTAGCGGTTCATCGCGACACGACAGGCCTCGATCTGGGTGTTCTTGAGCCAGCCGCGCGACATCGCCTTGAGGCCGTAGTCGCCATAGGTCAGCTCGGTTCCCGAGGTGGCGAAGCCGCTGCGGCTTCCCTTCGACTGCTTGCGGTGTAAAACCCGTTTAGGCATTAGGGGCATGGCTCTTCCTCCGCGTTCCGCTCGTCCGGGCAGGCTGGAAGTCGTCCCGCTTGCAAATCCAGACCTTGACGCCAATCAAACCGGCCGTCGTATGGGCCTCGGCAAAACCATAGTCGATGTTGGCCCGCAGCGTGTGCAGGGGGACCTTGCCCTCCTTGCTCCACTCCACACGGGCGATCTCGGCGTTGTTGATCCGGCCGCAGCAGCGGATCTTGATCCCATCGACCCCCATGTCCATGGCGATCTGCTGGGCGCGCTTGATCGCGCGGCGCAGGGCGACGCGCCGCTCGATCTGCTGGGCGATCCCCTCGGAGACGAGCTGGGCGTTGGCATCGGCGTCGCGCACCTCGTGGATCTCGAGATAGATCTCCTTGCCCGTCTGCCGGGCCAGCAACTGGCGCAGCTGGTCGACGTCGTTGTCGCCCTTGCGGCCGATCACGATGCCCGGACGCGCCGTGAAAATGTTGACGCGCACGCGGTTGGCGTAGCGCTCGATGATGACCTTCGACACGGCCGCATTGGCGAGCCGCTTCATCACCGTCTGGCGAATGAGCTGATCTTCGGCCAGCAGCTCGCCAAAGTGCTTCTTATCGCTGTACCAGCGCGACCGCCACTGCTTATCCAGGGCCACCCGGAATCCGATCGGATTAACTTTCTGTCCCAAGTTCCGCTCCTTCCTGAATCACTGTTCGACGCCGTCGGTCAGAACGACCTTGACATGGCAGAGCCGCCGCGCGATCGGACTCGCACTGCCGCGGGCGCGCGGCCAGTGCCGGCGCATGCGGGTGCTCTCGTCGAAGACCGCCAGCTTGACCCGCAGGCCATCGACGTCCAGATTGTTGTTGTGCTTTGCGTTGGCCATGGCCGACTTCAGCGTCTTCCCCAGATGGAAGGCGGCCTTCAGCGGGCTGAACTGGGCGACCTTCAGCGCCTCGCCCACGGGGAGCCCTTGCACCTGGCGCGCCAATGGCCGGCCCTTCTGGGCCGAGAGCCGCACGTTGCGGGTGATTGCAGAGATTTCCATGCTCGTTCCCTCCGCCTACTTGGCGGCAACCTTGTTGGCGGTCGTCCCATGCGAGCGGAACACGCGCGTCGGCGCGAACTCGCCCAGGCGGTGCCCCACCATGTTCTCATTCACAAAAATCGGCACATGCTGCCTGCCGTTGTGGATCGCGAACGTCAGGCCGACAAACTCGGGGAGGATCATGGAGCGGCGCGACCAGGTCTTGATCGGCTGCAGACGCCCGCTCTGGCGCATCCGTTCCACTTTCACCAGAAGCTTGGCCTCCACGTAGGGGCCCTTTTTAATTGACCGTGCCATCGCTTACTTTCTCCGCTTCACAATGAGTTTAGCCGACTGCTTGCGCGGGTTGCGCGTCTTGCCGGCCTTGGCAAGCTGGCCCCAGGGAGAACGTGGCTGTCCACCGCCGGAGGTCCGTCCCTCGCCGCCGCCCATGGGATGATCGACCGGGTTCATCGCCACGCCGCGCACCGTCGGCCGGATGCCGAGCCAGCGCTTCCGGCCGGCCTTGCCCAGCTTGGTGCCGCTCCAGTCGCTGTTGCCCACCTGCCCGACAGTCGCCAGGCAGTTGACGCGGAAGCGGCGGATCTCGCCCGACGGCATCCGGACATTCGCGTAGTCGCCCTCGCGCGACATCAGTTGCGCGCCGTTACCCGCCGAACGAACCAGACGGCCGCCGGCTCCCGGCACAAGTTCGAGGTTGTGGACCGTCAGCCCCAAGGGAATCTTTGCGAGGGGCAGCGCGTTGCCGACATTCGGCTCGGCGTCGGGACCCGACAGCAGCAGCGCACCGACGGCCAGCCCGGCCGGGGCCAGGATGTAGCGCTTCTCGCCGTCGACGTAGTTCAGCAGCGCGAGGTTGGCCGAGCGGTTTGGATCGTACTCGATGCTGGCGACGCGGGCGGGAATGCCGATCTTGTCGCGCTTGAAATCGATGAGGCGGTAACGCCGCTTCGCGCCGCCGCCGTGGTGGCGGGTCGTGATCCGCCCGGCGTTGTTGCGGCCCGCCGTGCGGTGCTTGGCCTCGGTCAGCCGGCGCTCGGGCCTGACGCCCGACAGCTCGTCGAACGTCGGTGAAATCCGGAACCGCAGCCCGGGTGTTCTCGGTTTATAGCTCTTCAAGCCCATGGTACTATTGCCTCCAGCGGGTTCAGACCGCCTCGATGCGCTCGCCGGCCTTGACCGTCACGACGGCACGCTTCCAGTCGGAGCCCCGGACGACGCGGCGGTTGCGCAGGACGCGCGGGCGCCCATTGTAGTTCTGCGTGTTGACGGCCACGACGTGGACCCCGAAGGTCTTCTCGACGGCCATGCGGATCTGAATCTTGTTGGCGTCGCGGGCGACCTCCAGCAGATACTGGTTGCCGGCGGCGAGCTGGGTGCCCTTCTCCGTCACCTGGACGCGCTTGATGATCTCGGGATCCTTCATGCTTGCTCCTCCGTCGTCCCCATGCGGGCGACGAGCTTGTCCCAGGCGTCGCGCGCCACGACGATCCGGCGCGGTGCGACCAGGGAGTAGACGTCCAGATTATCGGCTGTCACGACGACGACCTTCGGCAGGTTGCGCGCGGCGCGCTCGACGTCGGGGGCCGCCGTGCCGGTCACGATCAGCGTGCGCCCCTCGGCCCCGAGCTGCTTGAGCAGCCCGGCCATCAGCCGCGTGCGGCCGTCGGCCACGTCGAACGACTCGACCACGAGCACCTTGTCGCTCCGGATCTGCTCGCTGAGCGCATGGCGGAAGGCGAGCTGGGCCACCTTGCGGTTGACCTTGACGCCGTAGTCGCGCGGCTTGGGGCCCATGGCCACGCCGCCGCCGCGCCAGACGGGCGACTGCCGCAGGCCGGCGCGGGCGCGCCCCGTCCCCTTCTGCTTCCACGGCTTCCTGTTGCTGCCCGCGACTTCGCCCTTGCCCAGCGTCGAGGCCGTGCCGGCGCGCCGCGCGTTCAACGTCGCCGTGACGACATCCTTGACCGGCTGTCCGCCCCGGTCCAGAACCAGGCGCTCATCCGCGATTTCCACCTCGCCGGTGGCCTCGCCCTTCGCATTGTAAACGTTGATCTTGCTCATCGCGTCCTCATGCCTTCCTGAGGGCCTTCTTCACCATGACGACGGCACCGGCCGGTCCGGGCACCGCACCGCGGACGAGCATCACGTTCTCGCCCGAGCGGATCTGGACGACGGCCAGGTTGCGGGCCGTCACCTTCACGGCGCCCATGTGGCCGGGCATCGGCTTGCCCTTGCGGACCCAGCCCGGCAGATTGCGCTCGCCGATCGAACCGATGCGGCGCTTGGAGTGGCCGCCGTGCCCGTGGGGACCACCCGCCATGCGGAAACGCCGCACGGCGCCAGCGAACCCCCGGCCGATCGACACCGCCGTCACGTCGACGTACTTGACACCCTCGAAAAGTCCCACGTTCAGCAGGTCGCCGACGCCGACACTCTCGCCCGCGTCGGGCTTGAATTCGCGCAGCTCGCGGCAGGGCTGGACCCCGGCCTTCTCAAAGCGCGCCCGGACCGCCTTCGTCAGGCGCTGCGGCTTCTGGGGCAGATAACCCACCTGAACCGCCTCGTAACCGTCGGTCGCCTGCCGCTTGACCTGCACGACGGGACACGGTCCCACTTCGAGCACCGTGACGGCGACGAACCGTCCAGCCTCGTCCCAGACCTGCGTCATGCCCACTTTTTTGCCAATCAACCCGTCCATGGTATTCCCACCGCCTTGCTGCGCTTAGATGCGAATTGAAATGTCGACACCGGCCGGCAGGTTCAGCTTCTTGAGCTCGTCCACCGTCTTGGCCGTCGGGCTGACAATGTCGAGGAGCCGCTTGTGCGTCCGCATCTCGAACTGATCCATCGACTTCTTGTCGACATGGGGGCTGCGGTTCACCGTCCAGCGCTCGATGCGCGTGGGCAGGGGAACCGGCCCGACGACCTGGGCGCCCGACCCGCGGGCGGTCTCGATGATTTCCGTGACGGCCTGATCGAGGACCCGATGGTCATAGGCCTGCAACCGAATTCGTATGCGCTGACTTTGCATGCTGCTACCGCTACCTGTTTACTAGTTGATCCCGTACCGCCCGTGGCGCCACGGCAAACGCATCCGGCTCCATCGTGTAGCTGGCGCGACCCCGCGACAGCGACCGGATGGCCGTGGAATATCCAAACAGCTCGGCCAGGGGAACACGGGCATGCACGACCTTCGTGCCGCCCCGGTCCTCCATGTCGTGCACCTGGCCGCGGCGCGCGTTCACGTCGCCGATGACCTCGCCGATATGCTCAGGCGGCGTCACGATGACCAGCCGCATGATCGGCTCCAGCAGTTCGGGCCGCGCCGCTTCCGCGGCCGCCCGGAACGCCATCACCGCCGCCGTCCGGAAGGCGACGGGCATGGCGTTCTCCGCCTCGCCCAGCCGCACCGCCGTGGCGCGCGCCATCAAATCCTTCATCGGATAGCGCGCCAGCACGCCCGTGCTGGCGCCATCCGCCAAACCGTCCGCGACGGCCTGCGCCAGCGCTTCGGGCAACTCCCGGCAAGCCTTGGCGGTCTCGATGCCCACGCCCGCCCCGCGGCGGCGCGCTTCGACCTCGACGCTGACCTCGGCGAACAACCGCTTGCCGCCGATCTCGCGGTCGAACGTGTACGTCCCCTGCCCGGAGCCCTCGACGGTCTCGTAGTACGAGACCATCGGCCGCCCCGTGTTGGCCGCCACGTTGAACTCGCGGCGCAGCCGGTCGACGAGAATGTCGAGATGCAACTCGCCCATTCCACTCAGGATCAGCTGCCCGGTCTCGGGGTCGACGCGCGTGACACAGGTGGGATCCTCGTCGCTGAGCGATTGGAGGGCGCCCTCCAACTTGTCGCGGTCGGCCCGGGACTTGGGCTCGATGGCCATGAACATCACCGGCTCCGGAGCGGTGATCCGCTCGAGAACCAACGGCTGGTGTTCGGCGCACAGTGTATCACCTGTCGTGGCGTTTTTCAAGCCCACAAGCGCGCCGATTTCACCGGCGTGCAGGCGTTCCACATCATGCTGCGAATCGGCGCGCAGGCGCACGAGGCGCATGACCCGCTCGCGCTTGCGCGTGCGCGGATTGAAGACGTTCTGCCCCTTGCGGAGGACACCCGAGTAGGTGCGGACAAAAAAGAGGCGGCCGACATAGGGATCGGTCGCGATTTTGAAGACCAGGGCCGCGAGCGGCTCGCTGTCGGTGCAGGCCCGCTCGACCGCCTCGCCGGTTTTCAAGTCGGCGCCGGCGATCGCGCCGCGGTCGGCCGGCGAGGGGAGATAGTCCACCACGCCGTCCAGCAGGCACTGGATCCCCTTGTTACGCAGGGCGCTGCCGCACAGGACGGGAACGACACGGCCGGCGAGCGTCGCCCGGCGGATGGCCGGCCGGAGCACGTCGGCGGAAAGATCGGGATTCTCGAGGTAGGCGTCGAGGAGGGTCTCGTCGTCGCCCGCGATCAGCTCGACGAGCGCCGCGCGCGCCTGTTCGGCGGCCACCGCCCATGCGGCGGGAATCGGGCCGCGGTCGATGGACGAGCCGAAATCGCCGTCGGCGAAGGTCAGGGCCGTCATCTCGAGCAGATCGATCACGCCGCCGAAATGCTCGGCCTCGCCCATCGGGAGGGTCAGGACGGCGGGCACGGCGCCGAGCTTGGCGCGGATCTCGGCCACGACCGACCGGAAATCGGCCCCCATGCGATCCATCTTGTTGACGAAGACCATCCGGGGAACATGGTAGCGGTCGGCCTGGCGCCAGACCGTCTCCGATTGCGGCTGCACGCCACCCACGGCGCAGAAGACGCACACGGCGCCGTCGAGCACCCGCAGCGAGCGCTCGACCTCCATGGTGAAATCGACGTGGCCGGGCGTATCGATCAGGTTGATCTGAACCCCGCGCCAGGCGCAGGTGATCGCCGCGCTGGTGATCGTGATGCCGCGTTCACGCTCCTGGATCATCCAATCGGTGACGGTGTTGCCGTCGTCGACGTTGCCCAGGCGGTGCGTGCCGCCGGCGTAGAAGAGGATGCGCTCGCTCGTCGTCGTCTTGCCGGCGTCGATGTGGGCCACGATGCCGATGTTGCGAACCTGCGCCAAAGGCACGTCGCGGCCCTCGCCGGGGTTGCCCGGCGTGGACCCGCACTGCTCTTTACCCGCATTGTCCACGGCAATCTGCATTCCGGCGGTTCCGCCCATCCTCACCAGGCGTAATGGGCGAAGGCCTTGTTGGCCTGCGCCATGCGATGGGTGTCATCGCGCTTCTTGATGATGTTGCCCTGCCCCTCGAAGGCCTCGAGCATCTCGAGGGCGACCGCCTTGGGCATCGGGGTGCCGCGCCGGGCGCTGGCGTACTGAACCATCCAGCGCAGGGCCATGGCCAACTGGCGCGCGGGACGGATCTCGACCGGCACCTGGTAGGTCGTGCCGCCGACGCGGCGGGACTTGACCTCGACCTTCGGCTTCATGTTGCCGATCGAGGTGTCAAGCACCTCGAGCGGATCCTTGCCGGTCTTCTCCGCCAGCACGTCGAGCGCGCCGTAGACGATGCGCTCGGCAGTCGTCTTCTTGCCGCTGCGCATCAGGGCGCGCACCACCTTGGCGACCAGCTCGCTGTTGTACTTGGGATCCGGCGTGATGCCGCGCTTGTATGTTTTACGCCTTCTCGACATGGCTGTTCAATCCTTGCGGTTTTACTTCTTGCCGGCGGCCTTCGCGCGCTTGACGCCATACTTGGAACGGCTGACCTTGCGCTCAAGCTTGTTCGTGTTGCTGGGCCCGGCCCCGCCGAGCGAATCCAGCGTGCCGCGCACGATGTGGTAGCGCACGCCCGGCAGATCCTTGACGCGGCCGCCGCGCACCAGCACGACACTGTGCTCCTGCAGGTTGTGGCCCTCGCCCGGGATGTAGGCGGTCACCTCGTAGACCGTCGTCAGGCGGACACGGGCCACCTTCCGCAGGGCGGAGTTCGGCTTTTTGGGCGTCTGCGTCTTGACAAGCAGGCAGACCCCCCGGCGCTGCGGACAGCGCTTGAGGGCGGGCGACTTGCTCTTGTTGGTCGACTGCGTGCGGCCCTTGCGGACAAGTTGGTTGATGGTTGGCATTCGGCGTGGTTCCTCCCGCTTGCAAAAAGATCGTCAGGTTATCAAAGCAGATGGCGGCTGACAAGCCCCAATTCAGATGAATCAGATCCCCAGCACATCCTGCGCTTTGCGCTGGGCTTCGTCGGCCGCCGGGCGCAGCTCGTCGGCGTCGATGGGGTCGACCAGCGGCACGAGTTTGATGTGCCGGTGGATCGGAAACCCGGTTCCCCCCGGGATCAGATGGCCCAGGATGACGTTCTCCTTGAAGCCGCGCAGCTCGTCGACGCGCCCCATCGTGGCGGCGTCGGTCAGGACGCGGGTCGTGTCCTGGAACGAGGCCGCCGAGATGAAGCTGTCGGTCTCGAGCGAGGCCTTGGTGATGCCCAGCAGGGCCGGCTGCGCCGAGGCCGGCCGCTTGCCCTCGGCCGCGACCTGCTCGTTCGCCTCGATGAACTGCTGGCGGGAGATCTGCTCGCCCCAGAGGAAATCAGTGTCGCCCGGGTCGGTGATCCGCACCTTGCGCAGCATCTGCCGGACGATGATCTCGATGTGCTTGTCGTTGATCTCGACCCCCTGCAGACGGTAGACCTGCTGGACCTCGTTGACGAGGTAGCGCTGCAGTTCCTGCGGCCCGCACACGTCGAGGATCTCCTGGGGCACGATCGGACCCTCGGTCAGTTGCTGTCCCTTGCGGACAC
>JAAYZJ010000199.1 GCA_012514915.1 Lentisphaerota bacterium
GCAGGTGCATGGTCAACCGCCCACGATGCTCGACATCTTGAAGATCGGCAGGTACATCGAGATGACGATGCCGCCGATCAGGACGCCGAGAAACGCCATCAGGATCGGCTCCATCAGCGAGGTCAGGGTCGCCAGCATGGTTTCGACCTCGTCCTCGTAGGTCTGGGCGATGTTGTCGAGCATGTCGTCGAGCTTGCCGGAGCGCTCGCCCGCCGCCACCATGCGGACCACGAGCAGGGGAATCCCCTCCTTCCGCTCGAGGCCGCGCGAGAGGGGCTCGCCCTGCTCGACGGTGTTGCGGGCCTCCAGGATCGACAGGCCCACGACGCGGTTGCCGCAGGCGCTGGCGACGATCCGCAGCGCGTCGAGGATCGGCACGCCGCTGTGGATCATCTGGGAGAAGATACTGGCGAAGCGGGCCACGGCGACCCGCTGGTTCAGGGCGCCGAAAACGGGCAGGCGCAGCTTGAAACGGTCGAACAGAAAGGCGCCCCGGTCGGTTTTCTTCCAGGCCTTGAAGGCGTAGAAGCACCCGCCGGCCACGATCAGGATCAGCCACCAGTAGCCGCGGATGAAATCGCTGGTGTTCATCAGGAACTGCGTGGGGCCGGGCAGTTTCTGGCCGAAGTCGGCGAACATGCCGGCGAAGATCGGCATGACGAAGATGATCATGGCGGCGGCGATCGACAGGGCCATCGTCATGACGATGGTCGGATAGGCGAGGGCCGACTTGACCTTGCGCTTGAGCTTGGCCGAGGCGTCCAGCAGGGTGCTCAGGCGGGCCATGGCCTCGGCGAACTGGCCGCTGCGCTCGCCCGAGCGGACGATGTTGACGTAAAGGTCGTCGAATATCTTCGGAAAGCGGGTCAGGCCGTCCGAGAACGATCCGCCGCCCTCGACTGTCTCGCGGACGCTGGTCACGACGCCGCGGAAGCCGGGGTGGGCCACCTGTTCCTCGATGGTGGCCAGGGAGACGACCAGCGACATGCCGGCTCGGAGCATCGAGGCGAGCTGGCGGGAAAAAGGAACCAGTTCGCTGTTCACGATACGCTTGACACCCGTCACGCGGTCGGCCGGGGCCGTTCGCTTCGCTGTTGCTGTCGCCATTGCCGTCGCTCCTGTTGCCGGTTTACCGCTACTCGCCGCCCGTCACCTCGAGGGCCGCCTGGATCGAGGTCTGTCCCGCGCGCACCTTGCGCAGACCGACCTCCTTGAGGGGGATCATTCCATCGGCCATCGCCTGCACGCGGATGGCGCCGGAATCCTCGCCGCGCATGATGGCTTCGCGGATCCGGTCCGAGATGGTCAGAACCTCCATGAGGGCGCCCCGTCCCTTGTAGCCGATGTCGTTGCACTTGGGGCAGCCTGTGGGGGCATAGACGGTGGCGCCATCGAAGAAATCGGGCGGGATGTGGTTGGCGGCATAGATATCGGGGTCGATGGTCGTCGGCGCGCGGCAGAAGGGGCAGAGCTTGCGGAACAGCCGCTGCGCCTGCGCCAGAATGACCGACGACGCGAGGAGGAAGGGGGGAACCCCCATGTCGACCATGCGGGCGATGGCGCCGGAGGCGTCGTTCGTGTGCAGCGTGCTCAGCACGAGATGGCCGGTCAAGGCCGCCTTGACGGCGATGTCGGCCGTCTCGCCATCGCGGATCTCGCCGACCAGGATGATGTCGGGATCCTGGCGCAGAACCGAGCGGAGCACCGAGGCGAACGTCAGGCCGATCTGGGTGTTCACATGGACCTGGTTGATCCCCGCGAGCTGGTATTCGACGGGATCCTCGGCCGTCACGATATTGACGTCGGGCTGGTTGAGATCCTGCAGGCAGGAATAGAGCGTGGTGGTCTTGCCGCTGCCCGTCGGCCCGGTGACCAGGATGATGCCGTGCGGCTGCTCGATGGCGAACGACATCGCCTTCTCGGCGAAATCGTCGAGCCCCAGCGCCTTCAGGCTGGGGGCCAGGTTCGACTTGTCGAGCATGCGCATGACGATCTTCTCGCCGAAGACCGTCGGCAGGATGCTGACGCGGACGTCGACCTCCTTGCCCAGCGCGCGCACCTTGAGACGCCCGTCCTGGGGGATGCGCCGTTCGGCGATGTCGAGATCGGCCATGATCTTGATGCGGGAAACCAGCGCGTTGTGGTAGCTCTTGGGCGGGCTGGGGCGCTCGACGAGGGCGCCGTCGATGCGGTAGCGGAGGCGGGAGGCCTTCTCGAGCGCCTCGAGGTGGATGTCGCTCGCCCGGGTGCGGAGCGCCTCGATCAGCATGGCGTTGACCATGCGGATCACGGGGGCGCCCTCGGCCGTTTCGAGCGTCTTCTCGATGCTCTCTTCCGGGGCCTCCTTCTCGCTGCCGAACTCGACTTCGGTGTCCGAGTCGCGCAGGATATCGGTGATCTGGATGTCGGGCGCCTTGTCCAGGGCGCTCACCTTGGCCAGGATATCGTGGATCTCCTGCTCGGCGGCGACAGCCGGCATGATCTCGAGGCCGGTCTTGCCGCCCAGTTCGTCGAGAACCTGGATGTTGAACGGATCGCTCAGCGCCACGGTCAGCATCTGACCGACCTTGGCGACGGGCAGCGCCTGCAGACGCGGCCACCGCTCGTGCGGCAGGAGGTCGAACAGCTTGGGGTTCAACGTGAAATGGGCCAGGGGCAGCGGCGCAATGCCCAAATATTCGGCCATCGCCAGCGCCAGGCTCGACGCGGAAACCATCTTCCGTTTGACGAGCACGCGCTCGATCCGCTCGCCCGGCAGCAGGTTTTTCTCGGCCTCGGCCAGAGCTTCGGCCGTCAAGGCGCCCCGCTGCACCAGCAAATCCGTTAAGCGGCCGCCGCCTGTTGCGCGTGTATTCATCCCCGGTATTCCGATCGAGAGGCAGTCATGCAGGACGTCAAGCAGGATCCATGCAAATGGCTGGCATCCATTGTGCTTGGATTCCTCCGGAACGTCAATCACGAACACCCCTCCGGCGCGCGCGCGGCATTGCCTTGGCGGGCGAAGCCTGCTATCCTGAAAGCCGAACATGAGCCGGCTGATCGGGGTTGTATCCCGGGCGAAAGGGCCAGAACATGGAAGAAAAAACGGCAACATCGCCGCAGGACGGCCGTCCGATCGAGGAAGCGATCGCGCTTTTCGAGGGGCTTCTCCAGACATCGCCGGAAGATCAGGTTTCGCTGGAAGCCCTCTCGCTGGCCTATGAACAGACGGGCAATCTCCCCCTGGCCCGCGCGACGCTGATCCGTCTCGCCCGTGCGATCATTCGCAAAAATGCGCATGAAGCGGCGGCGGCTGTCATCACGCGGCTCCAGCCCCTGTCGGAAAACGACTTCGACGCCCTCGAGGCCCTGCGCAGTCTCGAGGCGCTGGTGCAGGGAGGGGGCGGCGCCACCGCCGACCTCCCGGGCGCGGCCCCCGACAAGCCGGCGCGCGAGAGGCTCACGGGCGTCGCGCTGCGGCGCCAGGTTCTGCGGCGCGAGATGGAGCTGGCCTGGAAACTGCACGAGGCGGGCGAGCTGAACCAGGAGGAGTACGCGGCCGTGGTCGAGGACCTCACGCGGCTGATCGGCCATGACCAGCAAACGACGCTTTCCCTGCTGCACATCCTGGTTGACCGGGCCTATCCGGGGATCGACCGTGTCCTGCACTACCTGGCCAAGACCGGCAAGCGGCCTTTCCTGGCCCTCGAGGCCTTCGACATCCAGCCGGTCGACCTCGGCGACTGCCCGCTCGACTACCTGCTCGGTCTGGGGGCCCTGCCGTTCGCCCAGATGGATGGCGAGCCGCTGATCGGCCTGCTCAACCCGCTCGATAAGAACCTCCCCGCCGACATCGCCGCCCATACCGGGCGAACCTGCCATTTCTACCTCATCACGGCCGAGGCCTTCGACGCCGGCGCGAAGAAGATCAGGGAACTCAGCGCGCCCGTCGCCCCGCCTCCGGAGGCCTGAAGCTCGATCCGTGGCGCGATGTTGCCGATTCACTCAACCCAAGGACACCAACCATGAACAGCCCGTGGACGTCGTTATCCCTTCACACTCCGGCACGCCTGGCGTGCGCGCTCGCCGTGGCGGGGGGCGTACTGGCCCACCCGTGCCGCGGGCTGGCCGGCCCGGTTCCGCTGGCGCGCGACGGGCAGCCCGCCGCGGCGGTCGTCCTTCCCGCGCAGCCGGCGACGCAGGAACAGCAGGCCGCCGGGGAACTGGTCGAGCATCTGCGGCTGATCTCCGGAGCCGTGCTGCCGGTCGTCGCGGCCGACGCGATCCCCGCCGGCCTGAC
>JAAYZJ010000200.1 GCA_012514915.1 Lentisphaerota bacterium
AACGAGGCGAAGACGCATCTATCCAAGTATGCGCGCCAGGTCCGGCAGGGCAAACGCATCATTTTGTGCGATCGCAATAAACCCTTTGCCGAGATCCGGCCGCTGGTCGTCGATGCCGATGGCCTCCGTCCCTTCGGCCTGGCCGCCCAAGTCATGGAAGTGCCCGACGATTTCAACGTGCCGGATCGCGAGATCGAAGGTCTCTTCGGCGGCGAGGCGTAAATGAGCGGCTACCTGCTGGATACCTGCGTCGCGCTCTGGTATTTTGCCGGTTCCGACAAGATTCCCGCCACGATCCTGCCCGTTTTGCGCGACCCTGGACACGAGATCTTTTTCAGCGATGTCAGTCTGCTTGAAATCGTGATCAAGCATCAACTGGGCAGACTTCCACTGCCGGAACCTCCTTCAAGACTGCTTCCGAAATGGATCCGCCTGCACGACTTCAGGCTCGTGCCGCTGACAACGCAGTCGATCCTCAGGCTGGAATCGCTGCCGTCGCTGCACCGCGACCCGTTCGACCGCCTGCTGCTCTGCCAGGCGCTGACCCATCGGCTCACGCTGGTTTCGCCCGACCCGCTCATCCGGCGTTATGACGCGCCGGTTCTCTGGGAGTAACATGACCACGATCACCCCCCAGACGTCCAGGCACCGTTTCACGGCGCCTATGGGCGAACCCTTCACGGTGCCGGCCTTCGATGACGAGGACGCGACGGAAAAACGGCAGGATGATGCCCCCCACCCCCCTACACCCCACACTGTCCCGTGGGGCCATGCCCGCGTGGCATTTGAACACACGTGGCATTTGAACTTGCGGGCTGATGGGCGAGGCGCTACAGTCATCGGTCACCGTTCCTGCGTCGAAGAAAGCGAGCAAGACTTTTTATGCAACCGATCCGCATCGGCATTATTGGCTGCGGTGTTATTGCGCCCACCCATGCCGCCTGTTACCGTCAGCATCCCGCGCAGGCCCAGCTCACTTGGGCCTGCGATCTGGACCCCGCCAGGGCCGGTGCGCTGGCGGAGAAGTTCGAAATTCCGCAAACGACCACCGACTACCGGCAGCTGCTGGCCGCCGCCGATGTCGACCTGGTCTCGATATGCACCGACCACGCCTCGCACGCGCCGATTGCCTGCGCGGCGCTCGACGCCGGCAAGCATGTCCTCTGCGAGAAGGCGCTGGCGCATCAGACGGAGGGGCTCGATGCCATGCTGCAGGCGGCCGAGCGCCATCCCGGACAGGTTTTTGCCGGGGTCTTTCAGCACCGGCACGAACCGGTCAACCAGATGCTGCGCGACATCATCCAGTCGGGTGCCCTCGGCACGATGCTGACCGCGGCGATGCAGATCCGCTGCTGGCGTAGCCCCGCGTACTACCGCGGGGACGCCTGGCGCGGCACCTGGGCGCAGGAGGGCGGCGCCGTCCTCATCAACCAGGCGATACACTATGTCGATCTGCTGCAGTGGCTGATGGGCGGCGTCCGCACGGTTTCGGGCACCTACGCGAACCGGGCGCACCAGGATTGCATGGAGACGGAAGACGCCGTCACGGCCGCGCTCACCTTCGCCTCGGGCGCCGTCGGCACGCTCGAAGCCACCTGCGCCAGCCATCTGAGCTGGGAGCCCACGCTTCACTTTCACGGCACGGAAGGCTCCATCGAACTACGCAACAACCACCCGGTCAAGCTGTTGTTTCGCGACGCGGCGGTCCAGGCCGGCGTCCAAGCCCGTTTCGAGACGCACACCGAGGAGGCGACGCGCTTCGGCAAGGCGTATTATGGAGCCGGCCATGCCGCCCAGATCACCGATGTCTTGCGCGCAATCGCCGAAGGTCGCGCACCTTTTGTCACGGCGCGCGCGGCTGGCGCAACCGTCGACCTTGTCCTGGGCGTCTACGAGTCGCACCGCACCGGCCGCGCCGTCACGCTCGCCGCACGGTGACGTTTGCCCAATCATTGCCCCGCGGCCATGGATATGCTAGACGACCGCCTGCTGCTCTGTCAGGCGTGGCCCCATCGGCTCGTGCTGGTTTCGCCCGACCCGCTCATCCGACAGTATGGCGCGCCTGTTCTCTGGAACTGAAAGGCCGCTGGAACCTACCGTGCGTCGAGGACGCCAAGGCGCACCATTTCGGCGTCCTCCTCGGGGGTGAGCGTGACCGGGGAGAGCGGGGCCATCCCCTGGCGGATCAGGTTGAGGTTGATCTCGCGGGCGGCCTTGTCGCGTTCTTCCTGGGTGATCTTCTCGGCGCGGGCCTCGGCATCGAGCGCCGCCCGCTTCTGGCGGGCGGCTTCGGCCGCCTCGCGGGCGGCCCGCTGCCGGAACAACCGCTGCCGGAATGATTCGGAGTTCAGCGTGCGGGCGGCCGTGGCGCCTGGCGCGGTGGGCGTCGGCGCCGGCGACACGGCGGGGGACGGCGCCGGGAGGGCGGGACGCCCCATCACGACGGCGGGCGGTGCCGGGCGGGAGGCGCCGGTCGGCGGCGCTTCGGGCGCGGCGGCCGGCACGAGCCCCTGGCCGAGTTTCAGGGTGATGGTCACCTCGTCCTTCGCGAGCGTGGCGGTTTCGTCTTCGTAGCTGGCGGAGACGACGGTGTAGCCGTCGGCCGATTCGCCCACGTTGAGGAAATAACTCCGCTCCGGCTTGGCGCCCTTGTCGATGAACCCGACGGCCACGTTGCCCGCGGGGGTCCGGTTGACGGCCACCATGTGGATTTGCCGGGCGAGTTTCTGCTCTTCCTGCGCCTGGTTAACCGCGGCGGGATCGACCGTGGGGGCCGCCGCCGCGACGGGCGGAGGGTTGCCGAACGGCTTGCGCGCGAGGATGATCGCATAGTCGGCAAACGGCCGCATGCCGGGCGCCACGCCCGCCGGCGGATCCTCCTGCGCCACGTCCGGTTCCGGCGGCAGTCCGATCAGGGGGGCGCCAGCGGGATCAAGCGCCGGCGCCCGGTTCGTCGTCTGCGCAACGGCGTGCAGCGAGACGGCGAGCAGCGCGGAGAGACATGTGCGCGACAGGATCATGGGGCGAGTATAGCACATCCCGATTACTCGGCAACACCGACGTTGACCGCGGCCCGGCGGGCTCGGCGGGGACCCTGCTTCGCCAAGGCTTCGCAGGACAAACGCCTTCGCCCCACCTGGAGCGAACCACCGCCGAGGACGGCGGACTCCAGCGTGCCGGCTTGGCGGTTCGCCTGCCATGCGCCTGCTAGGCGCTTCGAGGGAGCATCACGGCTGCAATTCGGGTGGAATGGGGGCATGGATTTCGATCGGCCTGCCGGTGAGGGGATGGACGCAGCGCAGCGAGCAGGCGCGCAGGGTGTAGCCGATGTCGCCGGGGAGCGCGTCGCCGCCGGGGCGCGGCAGACCGCCCGGACCGTAGAAGGGATCGCCCAGCAAAGGAGCGCCGATCGAGGCGAGATGGATGCGGATCTGATGCGGCCGCCCCGTGATCAGCTCGATCGCCCAAAGCATCGCGCCGTCCCGCCGCGCGAGAACGCGGCACCGGCTGCGGGCGGGCCGGCCGGCGGGCGACGCCGCATGCACAGTTCCCAGCCGCGCGCAGGGGACGGGGCCGATGGGCTGGCGGATCTCGATGGCATCGGGGAGGCCGGCGACAGCGGAGGTGAGGGCGCGGTAGTCCTTGCGCAGCACGGGTTCGCCGCCGGCGGCGGTGGCGCGCCGGAACTGGGCGCCGAGGTGCCGGCGGGCCGCGGCCGAGCGGGCGAGCAGGAGGACGCCGGAGGTGCCCCGCCCCAGGCGGTGGACGGGGACGGGCGGCGCGTCGCCGCCGGCGCGGCCGCGGAGCAGAAAAACCAGTGTGTGTTCCAGATAACCGCCATCGGGCAGGACGGGCAGCCCTGCCGGCTTGTCGACCGCCAGCACCGTGTCGTCCTCGTAGAGGATCGGGATCTCCACGGGAACAGGAGGCTCCTCCCAGGGCGGCCGCCGCCATTCGAGCACGTCGCCCGCGGCCAGGGGGTGATCCGGTGCCACCGGCAGCCCCCGGCGGGTGATTTCACCCCGCGCCATCCGTTCGCGCCACACGGTTTCGCTGGAGTGCCGGTAGCGCGCGGCATAGAAAGCCAGCGCCGTCTGCCCGGAGGCATCGGTTCCGATTCGATCGGCATAGGTCCATCCGGCGTTCATGGGGTCCATTAAACCCCCCGCTTAAACCCCTGTCGAGTAAGACAAGCGGATGGAGTGAGTGTACCCGGTTAAGATAGGGATTAAGATTTTTGAGCAAGTGTCGGCTTTCAGCGGAGCTGGAGGGCGAGCGTCCCCGCGAGCCGCTCGGTATGGGGGGGGGCCACCGATTGCGCGGTTCCAGAGATGCCGCGCACAACCCCAGTAAGAGAACAACCGCCGGGGACGGTGGACTCCACCGTTCCCCACACCCCCACACGGGACAGGCAGGAATGCCTGTCCTACCTCTTCCCCACACTCCGACACACCCACACCTCCCCCCCACACGCCGAAAACGCAAGCAAGCTTGTCGCCCCGGCGTTCGCTTTGTTATGATGCCGCGATGAATGCGACTGTTGCTGCTTTTCTGGAGGCGAACGGTCTGGGTGAGCACCTGCTGGACACCGAGAAGCTGCTGGCCGACTTTGCCGCCGAGATGGAGGCGGGGCTGGCCGGACGGGCGAGCTCGCTCCCCATGATCCCCGCCTACCTGACGACCGACGCCGCCGTGCCGGCCGACCAGCCGGTGATCGTGCTCGATGCCGGCGGGACCCATCTGCGCGTGGGGGTTGTCCGCTTCGATGCCGCGGGGAGGCCGGCAATCTCGCGTTTCACCCGCCACCGGATGCCCGGCACGGAGGCCCCGCTCACGGCCGATGCCTTTTTCAACACGCTGGCCGACACCCTCATGCCGGTCATCGCCGAGGCCGACCGGATCGGCTTCTGCTTCTCCTACCGTGCCGAGATCACACCCGACGGCGACGGAAGACTGCTGCGCTGGAGCAAGCAGATCCAGGCGCCGGAGGTCGAGGGCCGGCTGGTCGGCGCCGAACTGAACCAGCGTCTTGCCGCGCGCGGCCACCCCCGCCGCATCACGGTGCTCAACGACACCGTCGCCGCCCTGCTGGCCGGCAAGAGCGCCGGCATGGCGCGCCGATACGGCGACTATGTCGGCTACATTCTCGGCACGGGGACGAACACCGCCTGCGTGGTCGGCAACGCGGCCATCGGCAAGCTGCCCGGCCTCGATCCGCGCGGGCACATGATCGTCAACATCGAGTCGGGTGGGTTCGGCCGGGCGCCACGCAGCCGCTTCGACGAGGCCTTCGACGCCACGACGCTCGATCCGGGCGCCTACGCCTTCGAGAAGATGATCTCGGGCGGGTACCTGGGCGGCCTGGGCCTGACGGTGCTCCAGGCGGCCGCGCGGGAGGGGCTGTTGTCCGCCGCCTGCGGCCAGGCGATCCTGGCGTGGCCCCGTCTCGAGAACAAGGATCTCGACGATTTCTGCGACAACCCCTTTCTGGCGAGCGGGCCCTTCGCGGCCGTGCCGCTGACGGACGACGACCGGCGTGCCGTGCAGGCGATGGGGCAGGCGCTCTACCGGCGCGCGGCCCGCCTCAGCGCCGTCAACCTGGCCGCGGTGATCCTCGCCGGCGGCCGCGGCGCCGACCCGCTGGCGCCGGTCTGCGTCAACGTCGACGGCTCGACCTTTTACCGCACCCGGTCGGCGGCCTTCCGGTCGCGGATCGAGGAGCATCTGCGGGCGATGCTGGAGCCGCGCGGCATCCATTACGAACGGGTGGGGGTCGAGGATGCCCCCGTGATCGGCGCGGCCGTGGCCGGGCTGACACGCCCGAGTTAAAAGAACGGACAGGAGACCATGCTGACGATAATCTTGAGTGCATGCACGGGGCTGGTGCTGGGTTGCGGTCTGTACTGGGGGGGCGGCGTCCACGGGGGATGGAGCATCTTCTGGGGCGTGCTGGCCGGCGGTCTCGTGCAAGGCGGCTCGGCCTGGTTCCTGCGCGGGCGGATCAAGCGGCTGATGGACGGCGTGCAGGGGACGCTACTGGCCGGCCAGAAAAAACTCCAGGCCAAGGTCAATCAATGGCAGATACGCCCACCGGGAAGCATCAAGCAGGCCCAGATCGAGATCGAACGCGAGCAGCGCGGCTTCCTGCAGCAGGCGCTCGGTCAGACGGATGCCTTTGCGCCCTACTACCGTTGGAGTCCGTTGCTCAAGCGCCAGGTCAACACCCTGAAGATGCAGTTGCACTATCAAATGAAGGACTATGCGGCGGTGGACCGCCTCATGCCGTCGTGTCTCTTTCTGGATCCGATGACGGCCTGCATGCGTCTGGCGCGCATGTACGTCCGCAAGGAGGAGGGGATCGACAAGGTCTTCGGTAAGCAGGTTGCGCGTTTGCGCTACGGGCAGGGCGCCGTGCTCTACTCGCTTTATGCCTGGATCGCCGTGCAGCGCAACGACATCGACCTGGCGCACCAGACGCTGCTGCGCGCCGCGGCCAAAATGGAGAACGAGACGATCAAGCGGAACATCGAGCATCTGGCCAACAACCGCCCGCGGCAGTTTTCGAATGCCGGCCTGGGCGACGAATGGTACGCGCTGGGGCTGGAGGAGCCCCGCGTGAAGACGCAGAGGCCGCGCGGCCCGGCGGGGCGGCCGTTCTAGGCGGGGACAGCATGGAGGCGAGCCAGCGCAACACGATGGACGGGACGGCGCGCGCGCCGCGCGGGCCGGAGGAGCGGATCTCCGTCTGCATCATCTGCGGCAACGAGGAGGACAACATCGAACGCTGCCTCAAGAGCGTGATGTGGGCCGACGAGGTGCTCGTGGTCGATTCGTTCAGCACGGACCGCACCCCGGAGATCGCACGCCGCTACACGCCGCATGTGGTTCAGCAGAAGTGGCTGGGCTACATCGGCCAGAAGAAGTTCATCGCCGACCTGGCCAAGGGACCCTGGATTCTGTTTGTCGATGCCGACGAGGAGATTTCGCCCGGCCTGCGCGAGGAGATCGAGCGGAAATTCGCCAAGCCCCTGCCGGCCGGGGTGCATGGCTTCGATTGCCCGCGGCTGGTTTCCTACCTGGGACGCTGGATCCGGCACGGTGACTGGTACCCCGACACCAAGCTGCGCCTCTTCAAGAAGGCCTTCGGCGAATGCGGGGGGAAGGAGCCGCACGACCGGATCTACGTCACCGGCGATGTGCGTCGGCTGCGGAGTCCGCTCTTCCACTACACGTATGTCGACATCGAGGATCAGTTGGCCACGATCAACCGCTTCTCCACGATCAGCGCGCGGACTCACGACGAGGAGGGGCGGCGGATCTCGGTCGGCGGCCTGCTCTTCCGGCCGGTCTACCGGTTCATCCGCGGCTATATCTTCAAACGGGGGTTCCTGGACGGGGTTCCCGGCCTGATCGTCGCGATGAACGTCGCCTTCGGCACGTTCTCGAAATACGCCAAGCTCTGGGAACTGCACCACATCAAACGGGCCGCCTCGCTGGAAACCGACCACCCCCCCAAGAGCAGGCCGCTGCCGGAAGGAGGATGAGCATGATCCAAGCACGTGGGCTGCTGCTGGCGGGAATCCTGTTGGGCGTGACTGCCCGGGCCGCGACGGGGGGCGACGGTCCGCCACGCCGGCTCGATCCGGAGGCGTTGGCGCGCGAGGCGGCCGGCGTGACCCCGCAAACCCACCCCGACGCCGACCGCGTGCTGGTCGATTCCGTCTGCCACGAGACCTACCGCGCCGACGGCACCTCGACGGCCTGGAACAGCGACGCGATCAAGATTCTGACCGAGGCGGGCCGGCGCGCCACGCAGGTCCAGCCGTTCCACTTCAACGTGGCCTACGGCACCGTCACCGTCGCACGCGCGCAGATTATCAAGCCCGATGGCCGGAGGATCGAGGTCGATGTCGACCGCGCCAGCCGCGTCATGACCGAGACGGGGCAGATGAGCGCCAACATCTACGATCCCGCCAACAAGATCCTGCAACTGTCGCTGGCGGGACTCGAAATCGGCGATCTTGTCTGCATCGAAACCGAACGCCGCACCCACAAGGCCCGCGTGCCCGGAGTCTGGTCCGACTACGCGCTGCTCGAGTATACCGCCCCGATCCTCCGCCTGACCTATTCCGTGACCGCGCCGGTGGAACGCCCCCTGCGGCACCTGCGGCTGCGCGACGCAGTCACCGGCACGGTTGAAAGCGCCACCTCGGTGCTGCCGGACGGGCGGACGCTGCACCGCTGGGAGGTGCGCGACGTGCCGCAAGTCTTCCCCGAGCCGAACATGCCGCCCCTGCACACCGTCGTGCAGCGGCTGATCGTCAGCACGGCGGAAGACTGGCCCGCCCTCTCGCGCTGGTACTGGAACCTGTGCCAGCCGCGCCTCGCCGCGGTCACACCAGAGATGCGGACCGCAGTCGACCAGCTCGTGGCCGGCGCCGACGGCGCCGAGGCGCGCACCCGCGCCATCTTCACCTGGGTCTCGCAGAATATCCGCTACATGGGGATCACGACCGAGACGGAGGCGCCGGGGTACGAGCCGCACGACGTCTCGATGACCTTCAGCAACCGCTACGGTGTGTGCCGCGACAAGGCCGCCCTGCTCGTCGCCATGCTGCGCCTGGCCGACCTCGAGGCCTACCCCGTCCTCATCCACGTCGGCGCCCGCCTCGACCCCGATGTGCCGATGACCTTCTTCAACCATGCGATCGTTGCGGTCAAACTGCCTGGCGCCGACGGCTACACGCTGATGGATCCGACCAACGAGAGCACCCGCGACCTGCTGCCGGCCTATCTCGGCAACCGCAGCTATCTCGTGGCCCACCCGACGGGCGAACCCCTGCGCGTCTCGGCGGTGTCGCCGGCGGTGCGGAACCTCGTCCGGGTCGAGAGCCGGGGCGCGCTCGACGAGACGGGCCGGCTGCGGCTGGAGACGTCGATCGCCTTCGAGGGCATCAACGACACCATCTACCGCGGGCACTTCGCCCGCCAGCCCCGCGAGCAGCGGCGCCGCTTCTTCGAGGGCCTCGTCAAGGCGCGCCTGGCCGGCGCCGAACTGACCGCCTTCGCGATGACTCCCGACGACCTGCAGGATACCGACCAGCCGCTGCGCGTCCACCTGGAGACGCTGGCGCGAGACTTTGTCGTGCCGGGGAGCGACCGCGCCCTCGTCGAGCTGCCCTGGCTCTCGGGTTCGCTCGGCTACGCCAACCAGCTGCTGGGCCGGACGGGGTTGAAAACCCGGCGCTTCGATCTGGAAACCGAGCTGGCCTGCGGTCTCGAGGAGACGCTGGCCATCGATCTGGGTGACGGGGTCGGCGCGCCGCTGATCCTTCCCGAGACGATCACGCGCGACGCCATCGGCATCCACTACGCCCGCGACGTCGGCGCGGCCAACCGGCAGTTGCGGGCCAGCCTCCGCTTCCTGCTGGAGAAGCCCCGCTATCCGGCCGCCGACTATGCCGCGCTCAAGGAGCTGCGCCGCGAGATGGAGGCGGCCGCGCGCCAGCGGGTGCAGTTCGCCCCCGGCACGCTGGCCGATGCGCCGGACAGTCGCATCCTGGACGACCAGTTCCGCATCGAGGTGGCCTCGGCGACCTGCTGGACAACCACTCACAGCCGGGTGCAGCAGATCCTGACCTACGCGGGCAAGAAACGCTTCTCCGAAATCAAGCTCGACTTCAATCCCGTCTGGCAGACGGCCGACCTGCTGCAGGGGAGCGTCAGCAACGCGGCCGGGCAAGTCCACCGGGTCAAGCCGGAGGAGATCAACCTGATGGATTCCCCCTGGACCGGTGCCGCGCCGCGCTACCCCGCCGCCCGGACGCGCGTGGTGAGCCTGCCGGGGGTCGAGACGGGCAGCGTCGTGACGGTCACCACGCGCCGCACCCAGCGGGAGGCCCCCTTCTTCGCGGTCGAGCTGCCCTTCCGCGGGTTCGAGCCGATCGCCCGGATGACGGTCGAACTCGTCGTGCCGCGGGATCTTCCCCTCGTCTGGGAGGATCCCGGGTCGGCGGTCCACTACGTCCGCCGCGAGCACGACACCCGGATCACGCATTGCTGGGAGATCCGCGATCAGCCCGCCCTGCGGCGCGAGGAGGATCTCCCCCCGGCCTTTGCGTTTGCCCCCGTGCTGCGGGCCTCGGCGGGGAACTGGGCCGACTATGCGAAGTCGGTCGACGCGGCCTTCGCGGCCGCGCTGGCGGACGACCGGCAGGCGGCGGCGCTGGCGCGGAAACTCACGCAGGGGATCGAAGAACCCCTCGCGCGCGCCCGGATCATCCGCGACGCCGTCATGCGGGGCGTCCGTCCCGCCGGTCCTTCCTTCACCGAGCTTCCCCTGCGGCTGCTGACGCCGGTCGACCGGACGCTGGCGGAGGGCTATGGGCACGCCGCCGACCGCGCCCTGGTCATGACGGCCATGCTGCGTGCCGCCGGCCTGCGGGCCGACCCGCTGCTGGCCGATGCCGGCCAGATCGACACCCCGCTGGCGGCGCGCACCTACACCATGCCGACCGTGTGGCACTTCGACGCCGCCCTCGTCGCCGCGCGCCCCCGCTCCGGCTGGCTGGCGCGCCGTCTGGGGCTGCGGCCACGCGGCGACTGGCCCGGAGGCGACCGCCCGCTCTACTTGAACGACAGCGATCAATACGCCGAACCCGGCACGACGCCGCACGTCTACCATGCCGCCCTGACACGCCGGGGCGAACGCACCGTCGTCGAGGTGGCCGAGCCGTTCCGCCCCCTGGCGACGAGCGAGTGGCAGATCGACGTGTCGGAGGCGGGCACGGCCGACATGACGGTTGTCGACCGCTTCGCCGGCCCCGCCTGCGGCGCCTTCCGCAAGCAGATTCTGGAAATGACTCCCGAACGCCGCAAGCGCCACTTCCAGGAACTGGTCGGTGCCGTCTCGCAGGCGGCCGAACCGGTTGGCGAGCTCGAGACCGACCTGCAGGGGTATCCCGGCATGCAGCGCTACCGGGCGCGCGCCGAGCGCTATGCCGTGCGGGCGGGCGACACGCTCACGCTCCTGCTGCCCGGCACCGGCGCGCCGCTCGTCCCCCTGCGGGGCGACCGGCGCGAACAGCCCCTGTGGATCCAGGGCAATCGACAGGTCGAGGCATGGACGGCCCGTGTCGTCCTGCCCGCCGCCACGCGCGAAGTGGTCATCGCCCCGCCCGACCGCGACTGGCTCTTGCCGGCCGGGCTCGGCCGCCTGACCTGCACCACGCGTCAACGGCGGCTGGCGGATGGTCGCCTCGAGGTCGAGCTGCGCCGCGACACCGTGCGGGAGAGCGCGGTGGTTCCGCCCGAGCAGTATCCCGCGCTGCTGGAGATCAACCGCCGCCTGGCGCACCCGGAGATGCGCACGCTCGTCGTGCGGCTAGATCAGGACAAGCGTGAAGAGGGGGAGTTCTAAAGTTCAGGAGTTCTAAAGTTCTAAAGTTCTAAAGTTCGGATGGATGGTCGCGCACCCTTTGTCGCAAGCTTTGGCGCGAGCTTTGGCGAATTGTCAACCGCCATGACGGGGCGCGAAGCGCTCACTTACTCCAGAATCTTTATATCTTGAATATGCTATCATGCCTGCCGAGTAAAACACGATGATCAACCGCCGCACAACCACGCCTGCTCGTTCGCATCGTGCGCCGGTCACCTGCACGCGGCCCGGGCGCCCGGGGCGGCCCTGGCGCGGGGTGCTAGCCGCTGGGGCCGTGCTGCTGGCGGCCGGTGTGGCCGTGTGGAGCGGCCGGCGGGAACCTTGGACAGACGCGCGGAAGGCTTTGTCCGGCCCGTCCGCGGATGAGGCGCCGCGCGCGGACGCTTGGCGGACGCCCGCAAGCGTGTCGTCCGCGGTCACGGCGCCCTGGCTGGCGACGGCCCGGCGCCTGCCGCCGCCGGACCGTGTCCACGGGCGCCAGGCGCCGGTTCAGACCGTGCTCGACACGCCACCCGGCGTGGCCAGAGGTGTCGTCCCGGCGCCAACCACCACGCCGCAGGATCCTGAGCGCGGGGCGGAGGAACTGCCGGTCTTCGCGGCCCTGCGGGCCAGCCGCGGCCAGCCGATCCCCCCCGAGGTGGCGGAGCTCGCGCAACAGATCACGCAGGGCGCCACCAACGAGACGATGCGTGCCCGCGCCCTGTACACCTGGATCACGGAGCATATCCGCTACGATGTCCAGGAGTGGGCCCACATCACGGGCGGCGGCTCCGCGTACATGAACGCGCACGATCCCCTGAGCGTGATCGAACGGGGCACCACGGTCTGCGCCGGATATGCCTGGCTCTACGATGCGATGGCCCGCAGCGTCGGGCTCGACAGCACCTTCCTGATCGGCGCGGTGCGCGGCTACCGCGGCACCCCCGACGATGCGCTGGTCAGCGCCTTCAAGCATGCCTGGAACGCCGTGCGGGTCGATGGCGACTGGCGGCTGCTCGACGCCACCTGGGGCGCGCGGCAGACGGGAGAAGCCGCGGCGGATCACCAGGCGCGGCAGGCCTATTACTTCGACACGCCGCCGGGGCAGATGATCTTCGACCACCTGCCGGAATCGCCCGACTGGCAGCTCCTGGACGAACCGCTCCCCGACGCCGAGGCGTTTCACACCCTGCCGAACCTCAAGCCCGCGTTCTTCCAGCACGGCCTACGCCTCGGCAATGCCTTCGCCGCCACCGTCACGGCCGAAGCCGCCGCCGGCGGGCGGCTGGTCGTCACGGCCCCCGGGCACGTACAGGTGGCGGCCACGCTTAGCCCGCGCGGCGGGCGTGCGGAGCCGCGCACGCTCCCCGTGAGCGTGGCGGGCGAACGCCGCGACATCCAGGTCGACCCGCTCGAACCGGGCGAGTACATCCTGCGCGTCTACTCGCGGCTGCCGGAGGAGCCCCGTTTCACGTGCAGCGCCGATTTCGTGCTGCGTGCCGCCCCGTGAACAAGACGGGAACCGGTTGACGCGCGCGCGGCCGGAAGACCGGATGCCGCTGGCTTGTCGGTCCATCATTGGCCGCCGAACCACCGCCTATCCATGCATCCCCACCCCGGCAAGCCGATGCCTCCAGCCTTGTTTTTCCACGGGCAAGTGATACGATAGCACGAAAAAGGAAAGCCCATGTCCACTTTCATTACGCATGCCCACCTGGTTTCGCCGGACGTCGAACGCTTCGATGCCACGCTTGAACTGCATGAAGGACGGATCCGCCGCATCCTCGACGCCGACGCCCCGCTCCCCGCGGGCGGCACGGTGTTCGATGCCGCGGGCAGGCTCGTCGTCCCCGGGTTCATCGACGAGCACTGCCATGGCGGCATGGGCTACGAGGTGACCGGCGATGATCCCCGCGGCATAACCAT
>JAAYZJ010000201.1 GCA_012514915.1 Lentisphaerota bacterium
AACCAGCATACCATGATCAGCCCGATCCGTCGACATCGCCGTCGATAAGGATGAACCGCAGGATGAACCGCACCGCCATCGTGCCCGGGTCACAGCGTCTTGTACTTGGGCGTCTTGACCGGCTTGTTCTTGAAGAAGGCATAGTAGCGGACACACCAGTCGGCGATGGCCTTGGCGCCGGAGGCGAGGATCTGCTCGCCCATCTCCCGCGTGGCGTAGGTGGGATCGCCGAACGAGCCCATCTGCGTATCCTGCAGTCCCCAGGTCGAGACCGGTCCCAGCAGGGTGCGGTCAAGCTGAATGTGGTCGATGGCGTCGAACAACTCGGGATGAACCGTGTGCGGCTGGAGGGCCATCAGCAGCGACGTCTCGCTCTCGCCGGCATGGATGTCGCCGTCGGGATCCCGTTTGATCTTGCTGTAGTCCGACATGCTGATCGGGCTGACGACGCCGATGTAGATCCCGTACTTGTCGACGATCGCGCGCATGACATTGCGCAGGATCCCGTCGTGGTTCCCGTGGCAACCGAGGATGACGATCTTGGTGAACCCCATGCGGCAGAGCGAATCGACGATGTCGAACACGTAGCTCTGCACAATCTCGGGGCGAACCGAGATGGTCCCCGGGAAGTCCTGCACGCACCCCATGGAATAGCCGTAGGGCACGGTCCGCATGACGAGGAACGGGATCGCGCCGCGCTGTTCGAGTTCCCGCCCGACCGCCTGCCCGAACCCCTCGCCGATCATGGTGTCGGCCTCGACCGGCAGGTGGGGGCCGTGCTCTTCCGTGGTGCCGACCGGCAGCACGATCAGCGTGTCGCGCGCAATGGCGTCTTTCAGTTCAATCCAGGTTTTCTCGTAGTAGTAGAATGACATGTCCGGTTCCTCTCGCGTGTAGAAAGCCAGCATAGAGCTTTCGCGGGCAAACTGTCAAACTCCGGGCCGATTTGCCAACCCCGACGGGAGCCTGTATACTCCCGCGCATGGCAACTTTTCTGCACCGGCTGATCACCGAATACAACCTCCTCGAAGCGACGATGATGGCGTGTTTCTCGGTCTCCTGGTTCTTCGCGATCGCCCGCTCCCTGCGGTCGCGTTCGACGGGCGGCAAGAGCATCTGGTTCCTGTGGATCATCTTCACGGGGTACTGCAGCGGCGTGCTGAACAAGTTCATCAACACCTACGACTGGGTGGCGTGGCTGTACAGTTTCAACGGAGCCATGGTGGCGGTCGACATCGCCCTCTACTACCGCAATTTCCTCTACGAACGACGGCGCGCGGCCAAGCCGGCCTGAAGATAGGTTCGCCATGGTTCCGCGGCCGACTTTGCCGGCCCCGACTGTTATGGCGGGTGGATAGGCGGACCGGCAAGCATGCCGGTCCCACCTAGCGGCAGTGCCGGCAGTGGCGGCAGGACCGGTTTAACGCAGCGGTTGTCGCCTCGCCAGCTCAGTAAACGCTGACGTTCTGGAGTCGAATGACCGTGTCGACCGGCACGAGTTCGGTGAGGTTGAGCACCTCCCGGCGCATGGCCACGCCGAGCCCCGTCACGCGGATGGGGAAGTCCATCCGGCCGTTGCCGCCCTCGCCGTCGCGCTGCCACTGCCATTGGTTCTCGCCCGGGGCGAAGACCTTGACGGGCGAGGCGCCGGTCAGGGGGAACTGGACGAAGTGCCAGCCGTCGAAGTTGATGGCCGCCTGCCCCGGCCAGTCGTGCGTCACGCAGCCGTAGCCGCCCGATCCGGCGCTGATCCACCGCTCGCCCTCGGCGTCCGTGACCTCGAAGAAGAGCTTGCCCCAGGACGAGTTGCCCTTGACCCAGACGCCGATGGTCGAGGGCTCGCCGGCGACGGGAGCGGCCCCGGGAATCGCGAGGAAGGTGTATTCGCTGTAGAGGTAGGAGGTCGCCGGACCCGTGGCGAGGGTGAGCTCGATGCAGGCGCCGCGTTCGTCGTCCGCGACCGTCGTGGCGGAGTAGGCGCCGGGGCGGAAGCACGCGAGGAAGGAGGGGTTGCGCGTCGTGCTCTCGATGCGCGGATCCGGCGTGGCGACCAGGGTGACTTCGGCGGCGGCGGCGAGGGGCGCGGCGACGACGGCCTTGTCCGACCCCGCGTACTGCTCGTGCGGGTAGCGCCGGGCGAGGGAGGCCCGGACGCCCGCGAGGGGCGCGGTCGTCGTCAGGTAGAGGGGTTCCTCGTCGACGACGAGCCGCGCGGCGGTCTGGTTCTCCGCCACGGTGCCGCACATCGTGGTGCGGGTGTAGGCCTTCGCGCCGCCGAGATCGAGCGCGACGTCCACTTCGCCGCGCGCGGTCCAGAGCACGTAGACCCGGCCGCCGTCGCGCTGGAACTCGATGCAGTAGACGGTCGGCGTGCCCGTGGGGAGCTGGCGGACGAAGGCGGCGCGGTCGAGCAGCAGGGTGAGGGTGGCAGTGGCGGAGAAGGCGTCGTTCGGGTAGGCCAGCGGCCAGCGCGAGAAGGCGCCGTAGCCCCAGATGGTGTCGTAGTAGCTGTTGGCCATCTCGGCGATGCCGACGACGGGGATGTTGCGGTAGCGCC
>JAAYZJ010000013.1 GCA_012514915.1 Lentisphaerota bacterium
CGGCTGGCTGCACGCGGTCAAGCTGGCGGGCGGCCGCGAGAGCTCCCCCGTGCCGACGGCGCGCTCCTGGGCGGCGGGTACGCCGGCCCCGGTGGCCGCCGGGGAGGAACCGGTGGCGCCGCCGGCCGCCCCTTCCCCGGAGGCGTCCCCGCCTTCGTGGCGCGAGGCGTTGCGCGAGGCCAGGCGCACGCTGAAGATCGAGGCTGGATGCGCGCTGGCCCTCCCCACCAGCGACCTGCTGATCAAGGTTCTGAAGCTGCCGCCGACCGATGCCTCGAGCCTGGGCGGCATGGCGCGCCTGCAGATGGAAAAGGTGGCGCCGTGCGCCGGCGAGGAGTTGTCGGTCGGCTATGAGATCCTCGCCCAGGAGGAGGCCGGCGTCCGCGTCCTGGCGGCCGCCGTGCCCCAGGCCCACTTGGACCGCCTCGCGGATGACCTGCGGGACGCGGGCCTGCGGCTGACCCGCCTGGACGCCGCCCTCCTCGGGTGGTGGCGCCAGGTCGAGGCGCTCGCGCTGCCCGGCGTGTCGCAGGGAACCTGCATCGTCCTCTTTGAGCAAGGGGAGGCTTGGGATTTCGTCCTGGCCCGGCAAGGAGAGATTGTGCAGGCGCGCGGCTTCGGCCGCCTTCACGAGGCCGCCGACCTGGGGCGCGAATTCACCCTGACGCTGCTCAACCACGAGATGGAGGCGGGACCGACCGCGCTGGACGCCCTCCTGGTGGTGTCGGACTCGGCGCCCGGCGCGGCCTGGATGGCGTCGCTGGCGGGCGCGGCCGACGGGCGCGCCGCGCCCCAGTGGTTGCCGCGCGAGCGGCTCGGCGCTCCCGGTCTGGGGGTGGCCCTGCGCGAGGGGGAGGCCGGACGGCTCGACCTGGTGCCGCCGGCCTGGCGCCGGCAGGAGCATGAGCAACGGCGTCGCCGGCTGGCACGGGCCGGCCTGGTCGTCGCCGTCGCGCTCTGGGTGGTCCTGGCGGCGGCGCTCTTCGGGGCGCCGCGGGTTCTGCAGCGGCGGAATGCCGGGCTGACGGAACGGATCGCCGCCGGCGAGGCCGCCTACCGGGCCGTCTCCGACGTGCGGCAGCGCGTCCGGCTGATCCGCTCGTACATGGATCGCTCGCAGTCGCTGCTCGAGGTGCTCCGGGAGGTCTGCCTGATCCTCCCCGAAGGGGCCGAGCTCGGCTCCATGACCTACCGGCGCGCCGATGCCCTCAAACTGGCCGGCGATGCCGACCAGTCCTCGCGCGTCTATGCGCTCAAGGACGCGTTGGACGCCTCAGGCCGCTTCGAATCCACCCGCCTGACGGGACCCACGCTCGACGGCGCGCGACGGCGCTACCGGTTCGAGATCGACGCCCGCTTCAAGGGAGACGGCGAATGAGTGTCTCCAACCGCGAGAAAACCATGCTCGCGCTGACGCTGCTGACCCTCCTCTTTGGAGGACTCGGCCTGACCGCCCGGCGGCAGGTCGAGCGCTACCGGCAGGTCGACGGACGGCGGCGCGAACTGCAGACCATCCTGGCCGACCGCCAGGCGCTCGTGTCGCAGCGGTCCGACTGGGAGGCCCAGTACGCCTCGCTCCGGCACCTGATGCCCGTCTTCGCGCCCGACCGGCAGGTGGCGACCTACTGGCTGGCCATCATGGACCGGCTCGCCAACCAGAACGGGCTCTCGATCGTGCGGCGTCAGGTCGGCGAGGAGAAGCTCGTCGGCGACGTCTACGAGATGCCGATTGACTGCAAGGACTGGGAAGGTTCGCTTGAAGGGCTCGTCCGTTTCCTGTACGATTTGCAGGCGGAAGGCGCGATGTTGGATGTCCGCAGCATGTTCATCCGGCCGACACCGAACAAGCCCGCGCTGCTGCGCGGCAGTTTCACCCTGTACTGCGCCTACCTGCGCGAGGGCGCCCCGCCCGCCGCAACCGGAGAGAATCAACCATGAATGTGCCGCGTGTTAACCGGATACCCGGCGTGACGCTTCTGATCGCGCTGATGCTGCTGGTATCGTCCGCCCAGGAGACGCCGGGACCGGGCCCCGCGCGCCTCAACCGGCCGCTCCCCCCGGGGGTGCAGCGCCAGCCGATCCGTCCGGAAGCCCCCGTCAACCCGCCCATCCCGGTGCTCCCGGCCGCGCCGGGCGCGGCCGCTGCGGCGGCCGACGCCGACGGCGACGGCCTGACCGCCCTGAAATTCGATGGCGCCACGGCCGATATCGTCCTCAAGGCCTACGCCGAGGCGACGGGGCGCACGCTCCTGGCGGCGCCGGACGTGCCCAAGGCGACGATCACCCTCATGGCCCAGTCGGAGCTGACACGCGAGGAGTACCTCCAGGCGATCGAGACGACGCTCGTCATGCACGGCATCGCCCTGCAGCCCGTGGGCGACAAGTTCCTCAAGGTGCTGCCGGCCAAGGATCTCCGCAAGCTGGGCGTCGAGACCG